>NZ_LR734880.1 GCF_900010725.2 Planktothrix serta PCC 8927
CCTTTTTAAGGGGGATTTAGGGGGATCTAATCTGGGCTATAATCACCAGTTTTTGGCTTAAGTTGACACTAATGTGGGTTTCCCTGCCCCTACTGACACCTGACACCTGACACCTGATACCTCAAGTTAAGGCATAATATAAGATCAAACATGAATCTTCTTTTGATCCCCGAAAACAATCAAGGTTTAGAAAAAAAGCAATGATATTTTCTGAGTCTTCCCGATACCGAATTCATAACTATTCCCATTACGGGTTCACAAGCGATACGCATTTGGAAACGCTGTCTCCAAGTAATATCGTACCCATTGTGATCGAGCAGTCGGGTATGGGGGAACGGGCTTTTGACCTTTATTCCCGTCTGCTGAGAGAACGGATTATTTTTCTGGGAACACCCATTGATGATGATGTGGCCAATGCCCTCACAGCCCAGATGTTGTTCTTGGAAGCTGAAGACCCAGAAAAAGATATCCAAGTTTACATTAACTCTCCGGGAGGTTCTGTCACCGCCGGGATGGCGATTCTTGATACCATGCAGCAAATCCGCCCGGATATCGTTACCATCTGTTATGGATTAGCCGCGAGTATGGGAGCATTTCTGTTATCAGCAGGAACCCCTGGTAAACGGATGTCTCTGCCCAGTTCTCGAATTATGATTCATCAACCCCTTGGGGGAGCACAAGGACAGGCGGTAGACATTGAAATCCAAGCCAAAGAAATTCTGTATCATAAACGGATTCTCAATGAGTTACTGGCCGAACATACAGGTCAACCCATTGAACGAATTCAAGATGATACCGAACGGGACTTTTATATGTCTGCCGAAGATGCGAAAGAATATGGTCTAATAGATAAGGTGATCTCCAGCACCCAAAGTCTTCCGATTCCCGGAGAGTCTGTTCCCGCAACCTAAGATGAGGCAACTATGTCTAAATACGACTCCCATCTAAAATGTTCTTTCTGTGGCAAATCCCAGGAGCAAGTTCGCAAGTTAATTGCAGGGCCAGGAGTCTATATCTGCGATGAATGCGTTGAACTCTGTAATGAAATTTTGGATGAGGAGTTATTTGACAATAGTTCCACCACTCCACCCTCTCCGTCCTCTCGTCCCCAAGCAGCCCCACCCCCCCAACGTCGTCAACGAACTGGACGAGTGGCTTTAAATCAAATCCCTAAACCGAGAGAAATTAAATCCTATCTGGACTTACACGTTATTGGTCAAGATGAGGCAAAAAAAGTTCTCTCGGTTGCTGTTTATAACCATTACAAGCGATTGGGATTTTTGCAAACCAAAGGCACAGGACGACCCACAGAAGATAATGTCGAGTTACAAAAATCCAATATTCTGTTAATTGGCCCCACCGGATGCGGGAAAACTCTATTGGCGGAAACCTTGGCTAAAATGCTGGATGTTCCCTTTGCGGTCGCTGATGCCACCACTTTAACGGAAGCGGGCTATGTGGGGGAAGATGTGGAAAATATTCTGTTGCGGTTGTTACAGGTTTCCGATTTTGATGTCGAAGAAGCGCAACGGGGTATTGTTTATATTGATGAAATTGATAAAATTGCCCGCAAAAGTGAAAATCCTTCCATCACCCGCGATGTATCGGGAGAAGGGGTACAACAAGCTTTACTGAAAATGTTAGAGGGCACGATTGCTAATGTCCCACCCCAAGGCGGACGCAAACATCCCTATCAAGATTGTATTCAAATCGATACCAGTAATATTCTATTCGTTTGTGGGGGGGCTTTTGTCGGGTTAGATAAATTGGTAGATCAGAGAATCGGCAAAAAGTCAATGGGTTTTGTTCAGCCGGGAGAAGGTCAACCGAAAGATAAACGCACCGTTGATGCTCTCAAACAGATGGAACCGGATGATTTGGTCAAATTTGGCTTAATTCCTGAATTGATCGGTCGGATTCCGATGATAGCGGTCTTAGAACCCTTAGATGAAGCTACCTTGGTGGCTATTTTAACTGAGCCCCGCAATGCGTTAGTGAAACAATATCAAAAACTATTACGGATGGATAATGTCCAGTTAGAATTTGATGAGGATGCCATTCTAGCGATCGCTCAAGAAGCCTATCGTCGCAAAACAGGCGCAAGAGCACTACGCGGAATTGTCGAAGAATTAATGTTAGATGTCATGTATGAAATTCCCTCGCGTAAAGATGTCAAACGCTGTCGGGTGACGCGGGAAATGGTAGAAAAACGATCAACAGCAGAATTATTATTACATCCCTCTTCTTTACCAAAACCAGAATCAGCGTAATCAGTTATCAGTTATCAGTTATCAGTTATCAGTGTAAGAGTTATGCACTAAAAACTAAAAACTGATAACTGAATCGATCATTTCATTGACAAATTTATCATGATATTAAACCTATTAAATTCAGCGCATCTAAGATTTAGACCCTTTCAATTCAAACTCAAAAAAATTATCCCTGTTTTCATTAGTCTATTGACCTTATTGAGTATTTTAGGGCTAGGACAATTTCAAGTTTTCGGACAACAACAAAATAATATTACGATTGATTTTGCGGCGCAAAGAACTGGAATCAGTTCCGCTAGTGGGTTTTTATATGGTAAAAATGCCACCCAACCCCCCGATAATATGATTAAGCCCTTACAACCTAAATTGTGGCGTACCTCACAATTAGATTTGTATCCACGAGTCATTGGATTGGGTGCACAATTTCAATTAATTTTAAGTGATACCTGGGGCTATGGTGCTCCCAGAGGATGGCCCTATGATAATTATGCTAAATGGGAAGAACACGTTCGACAAATTGCCCGACAACACAAAGATAAAGTTATATTATGGGATGTTTGGAACGAACCCGACTTAAGAGATCCCTTTTGGAAAGGCACAAGAGAACAATTTTTTGAAACCTATAAACGAGCTTACCAAGTATTACGTCAAGAATTAGGCCCTAATGTGATGATTGGTGGCCCCAGTATTGCCAAATATGATCAAAACTTTCTGATCGCATTTTTAAATTATTGCAAAAATAATAATTTAGAAGTTAATTTTTTATCTTGGCATGAACTCAATGATCAAGATATTACTTCAATTGCTGCCCATATTAATAATGCCCGTCGCAGTTTACAACAAAACCCTAACTACCAAAGTTTAAAAATTCAGAAAATTTATGTCAATGAAATTATTGGCCCTACGGCTCAATATCGTCCGGCGGAAAATTTAGGCTTCCTTTATTATACAGAATTAGGACGGGCGGATGGGGCGGCAAAAGCCTGTTGGGAGCCGTTAAATCCAGGCAGTGGAACTAACAATTGCTTTAATAATAGTTTAGATGGTTTAGTAACACCCGATCAATCTTTACCCAGAGCCGCTTGGTGGGTATATAAAGCTTATGCAGATGGGTTTAGTTCACGAGTTACCAGTCAACCCGGTAACCCTAAAATTGTTGCCCTAGCGAGTCGTTCTAATAGTGAACAAAAGGCTCAGGTTTTGTTCGGTTATTTTGAACAAGCATTTTCTGCACCCACCGCAGGAGTAACATTAATCCTGAAAAATTTACAACAACTGAAATTACCCAATACCAGTGGAAATTTAACGTTAAAAGTGGAAAGAATTCCTGATTCTGGAGAACAAGTGATTAAACAATTAGTTACAGTAAGACAGGATAATATTGCCGTCAGTAATGAAGTGGTGCGGTTAACAATTCCTAATCTTCAACTTCACGAAGCCTATATCCTAACAATTAGCTAACTTAAACAGAAATTCTAGGGGTACAGGTGTACGCCTAACCCTAGAAAGTTTACCTCTTAATAGCAATTTCTAGCTTAACCTTGAACTTTTTAGTGGCAAATCAGTCATTAACTGAAGAACCGATTAAAATCAGAGATAACTTTCCCAGGTACTTTTATGTTACTCCGTGATCAAATTTCCCGTACTGTTGTGGCAGTTTTTGGGCTTTCAATGGCCGTTGTGTTTACCGCTTCAACTCCTGTTATGGCTGAAGTAATCGCTCAAGCTACACCGAATCAACCTCGGATGAATCAGCGTTCAGGCCAACTCATGAATGCACTGAATCCTACCCCTGAACAACAACAGCAACTCCAAGCTATTCGTCAGGAGCATCAGGAGAAAATGCGTCCACAACAACAACAAATGCGTCAAACTCAAGAGGAATTAAATGGGTTAATGGCTGGAAATGCTTCGGAAACCGAACTCCGTCAGAAGCATGATCAGCTGATGGTTTTAAAGGAACAAATGGGAGAACTTCAGTTTGATATGATGTTGAAAATGCGAGCCGTTTTAACACCGGAACAACGCAGTCAACTCGCTAACTTGATGCAAGAACGGCGTCAAAATCCTCGCCGTGATCGCTAAGATTTTTGGGAAAAACTGGCTAAAATTCTACAGGATAGGATCAGAAATTAAGTTATAACTGATAGGGATGCAATGATGAAAACGACAACGTACATTTATTTACATGGGTTTGCATCAAGCCCTTCTTCAACAAAAGCTCAATATTTGCGCGATCGCTTTGCATCCCTTCAGATTAATTTAAACATTCCTAATTTGAATCAAGGAGATTTTTCCCATTTAACCTTAACTCGACAACTCCAACAAATTGAAACCGAATTTTCTCCAAATGCTTCTCCGGTTGTGGTGATCGGGTCAAGTTTTGGGGGATTAACAGCGGCTTGGTTGGCTGAAAAAAAGTTTCCCATTGATCGGTTAATTTTACTAGCTCCCGCTTTTAATTTTTCATCAGAATGGTTGCTCAAATTAGGCCCTGAAAAATTAAAACAATGGCAATCTGAAGGATATTTATCTGTTTATCATTATGCAGAAAAACAGAATTTACCCTTGCATTATCAATTTTTAGAAGATTTATATCAATACCCTGATCAACAGTTACAGCGTCAAATTCCGACATTAATTATACATGGAATTCAGGATGAAGTTATCCCCATCCAAGCCAGCCGAAACTATGCAGCAACAAGACCTTGGGTAAAATTAATTGAACTGAATAGTGATCATAGTTTGGATAATGTTTTAGGTGAAATTTGGCAAGAAATTCAGGGGTTTTTAGAACC
The DNA here is from genome assembly GCF_900010725.2 of Planktothrix serta PCC 8927. NCBI lineage: Bacteria > Bacillati > Cyanobacteriota > Cyanophyceae > Oscillatoriales > Microcoleaceae > Planktothrix > Planktothrix serta. Next base: position 5,069 of record NZ_LR734880.1, read on the forward strand.
CTGATTAAAATTTGTTTTTGAGTTTTTTAATAAATTTTTGAACAGGATTTTGAACGGGTTGAGAGGACGGGAAAATGTCGGGCTTTGGTTCATGTAAATATCGATAATATTCCCAAATATCCCAATAGGGACATCCGGGTTGAATGCGAATTCCAGCCCAATGGAGGTATTGCAGGGGTTGATTAACGTTTGTGTCAATTAAACGATATCCATCCCGTTGAAAATGTTGGCTTCCGGCCCAATTTCCTGGCCCTTTATTTTCTCCTAAAACCAGATTAAATCGCTGTTTAATCCGCTTTAAAATCATATAATTAATGATCGGTTGGTCTGAGGTTTTTTGGGAAAAATCAAAATATTCTGGGTGGGCGGCACATTCAGCAAAGGTTTCATATAAATCCTGTTCTGAAATTAGGTTTTTCTTAGAAGCCCACCAGCCCCCATTAAACATACCTTTTAATTCTTCTGGGCTAAATACATTGTAAATTTCAGGTGTAAAAACGTTAGTTAATCCGCCAGCGTGTTGATAGTCACAACAGAGAAAATCATACTTTGAAAAATAATTAAGATTGTCAATTATTTTTTCAAAAACAACAATATCAGTGTCAATATATAAGAATTCATCAAACGGCCCAAACCAGCAAGCTTGCTTGCGAAATTGATTGGGACGAGCAAAGAATTTTTCTCCGAAAATCTGTTGAAGTTTGATAGATAGTCGTTCAATAAATTCTAAATCTTCATAGACTTGTACTCCATAATCCTGTTTTAGACGAGCAGCAATTTTTTGATAAGAATTATCATAAGGAATTAGAACAACGCTCGTCTCGCCATCGTAAGTTCGGATACTATTGAGTAAAGCGATCGCCTGATCTGTGAATTTATCGTTAGCAGTAATATAAATCCCGCGAGTCATAAAAATATCCTCAATGAATGCCTTAATTCTGATTATTTTTGTTTATTTAGCAACAAATTCCGAAAGCCAGTTGAGAAGATTTAACTTATGTAAAATAATCTGTCGAGCTTCGGCGATCGCATCTTTTGCTTGATACCAATAATCCGTTGAAGCTGTGACTTCTTGAATAAATTCGATCCCTTTTTCATCCCAACTGGGAAGTCGAATAAAACTCCCTGGCGGTAATAATTTATCCGCCCCTCCTCCTCCATAATAAATGGGTAAACACCACGCTAATAAAGCATCCCACAATTTTTCCGTGACATATAAATCATTTCCGGCATAGTTTTCAATTGCCAGATTATAATAGTAAGGAGCCATCGCTTGCCATTTGTTCCCTATTTGTCCCCAATTCTTGCACCAAGAAGGCAAATTTCTCCCATAACAATCAACGTTAATTTCACGTTCTTGTAAAAGCTTTAAAAAGTTTAATCGATCCAGATGATTTTGACTACGATCAACCCCTGATGTAATCCATGAACAGGGCTTAATTTTAGCCGGAGGTTCCATTTCATTTAATTCTCGAAAAGAGTTACTATGATACCAAATAGCAGGCATATAATCGGGGATAGGAGCTTCTGGATCAGGGCCAGAAACATAACCACAATACTGTTTAGCTGCTTCATAATTATAATTATTTTTTTCTCGATATTCTACTAAAGAAGGTTCTCGACATAAATAAATAATTCGATCTTGAGGAACTCCCCTAAATTGTTCTCGAATATCGGGTTGTAGGGGTTCTTGTTTCAGCCAGCTTGTGAGGCGTTGTCGCCGGGAATATTTTTTCCAAAAAATGCGATGAAATTCAAACTGATACATTAACAGAAAATCCGGTTCAGGCGCATTTGCTTGAATTCTAATATTTCCCCACTTCCCAAAATGTTCAGGTGTTTGTTGCCAAAGCCAATCACATTGAGTTAAGTTGGGATAGCTAGTCATCATGCCTATCACTTTTTGACTCATTTTAGTTTTTCCTCATGGGAGATATCTATAGCATTAAGAGATGTGTTGACTTTCCCTGAAATTAAAATAAAAATCAGCAATGAATTAAAATTAAGTGTCCTAATTATAACTGATTTTATTTTAAATAGGGTTCTATTAAGGTAATTATTTTTTGGGTTCGTTGTTGTCTGCCTTGATCATTCAAATGATAGACAGAATTATAGAACAAGAACTTATTATACATAAAATCTTCAGGAGTTCCTAATACTGGAACTTTTGCTTGAGTATAAAAATGTTTTATACTTTGGAAAAATTCTTGAGTTTTGGGATCTTGATATTCTGAGAAATCAACGGTACTTGGCCAAGTTGAGATTAAATTAATTTGATGGTCACGACACCAGACAATAAACTGACTTAATTGTTCCCTGCTATAGCTACTAATCTGATATTCCTGTAAATTAAAGGGTTGAAATCCATTAATAATTGGATCATTTTTATTGGTAATTTTTAAATTATCTAAACTATCTCCTTGTGGGGTAATTCGAGATTGATAAGAAGATGTCAACGAGCTTAAAGACTGTCCTTTAGCGAGGATACCTTGAAATAATCGTTGAGGTGAAACTCCCATAATTAAACGGATTTTCTGGAGCAAATTCATCGATTCAAAATAGCTAGGTTGATAAGCAATAATATAATCTAATAATAGCTCACTAGGAGTGCCATGAGTAATATAAAGCTGATATTCTAAAGGCAGTAAAATCGTATCTTTAGGTTGAGCTATTTGACGGGCATGATCAAGAATATAATCTAACCCAAGTTCTTGAGTCAAGGCGGTATTTACACAAGGACGTTTCAGTTTTTTTTCCAAAGTTTGGCAACTAATACCATACAAAGTATTTGATCCTGAAACTAAGATAATTTTAGGGGTTTGAATCGAGGTTAAATAGCCTGTTTTAAGCTGATTGAGTTCATAAATCCAACGAGAACTGGGTACGGGAGAACCCATTTGATAGATAACAGCACTTGTAAATGCAATAGTGGCGAAAATAAAACCGATTAACAGACCTAAACCATATTGAAAGAATCGCATTTTTTAGTTTCCTTAAAATTTGAAGTAAAGAAAATCGCTCGGAGCAGCTTCAAAAAACGTTTTAAATCCAATAAATATTAATATCCCTACACCCATTCCATAAATTAAATTAGGTCGCCATTCTAATTGTTTCCAGAAAGGAGGCAATTGTTGTGAGGCGGTCTGAGTTTCTACTTCGTTTAATGTGGGATGATATCGAGCCATCCAAACTTGAGTATTAGGGGTAAACCAAATAATCCCTAATAAAATAGTAATCCCACTCAGAGCATACCAAGGATTAATTTCAAAATGGGGCATTAAACCATTAAATTCAATCCCTAAAGCTGGTAATGGTTTTAGATATTTAGATAAAAATGGGGGTAATGATAAACCATTGAGTCCGATCATTCCCGACAGTAAAATTTTAGCTGATTGCAGATTTTCGGCTCTAAAAAATACCCAACCCACAATAACCGCTAAAAACATTAAAATTCGTCCTAGCCAGTCTCCTAAAACACTTCGTTGATTTAAAACATGACCTAAAACTTTTTTCCGAAAGCTGCGCCATTGTTGATTAATCACTAAATATAAGCCATGTAATCCCCCCCATAATACAAATGTCCAACTAGCACCATGCCATAATCCTCCTAATAGCATGGTGAGCATTAAATTAAGATTGCGTTGTGCTTCTCCTTTGCGATTTCCCCCCAAAGGAATGTAGAGATAGTCCTTTAAAAAATTGGATAGCGTAATATGCCACCGTCGCCAAAAATCAATGATATTGACAGATTGATAAGGGGAGTTAAAATTGAGGGGAAATTTAATCCCAAATAGTCGAGCTCCACCAATTGCCATATCAGAATAACCTGAAAAATCAAAATAGAGTTGAAAGGTAAAAGCGAGAATACCGACCCAAGCTTCAATAAAGTTTATACTGATTCCTTGATTGGCTGCATTAAAGATCGGATTACTATAGGCTGCAATTCCATCAGCAAAAATCACTTTTTTTAAAAAACCCATAAAAAAAATAGTTAGTCCGATAAAAATATTTTCTGCGGTAAAACGGGAACGCGGAGTTTCTGAGAATTGGGGTAAAATTTGTTGATGATGAACAATAGGCCCCGCAATTAATAGGGGGAAAAAACTAACAAAAAAACTGTATTTTAGAAAATTATGTTCTTTCGTTTCTTCTCGATAAACATCTACTAAATAGGCAATTTGCTGAAATGTAAAAAATGAAATCCCCAGGGGTAAAATAATTTTGTCTAACGTCCAAGAACTGCCAATTAGACTATTAACTGTACCCACGAAGAAGTTAGCATATTTATAATATCCTAAGAGGAGAAGATTAACGGTAATTCCTAAAAATAGGAAAAATTTTCGAGTCGGTCTTGTTTGTTCCCTGCTTAAAACTTTGCCGATCGCATAGTTGAATATGATGGATATGATCAGTAAAATGAGATAAGGAGGACGCCACCAAGCATAAAAGAATAGAGAAGCAATCACTAACCAGATGAGTTGAAGTTGATTTGATCCAACTTTTCCAATCCAAGCATAGCCGATGACAACAATCGGGAGAAAGAAAAAAATAAATTCAACAGAATTAAATAACATAATTAGGGAGATATTAAGAGTTTAGAAGAAGCCCTACCTTTTGGCAGGAAAAAACATAATATTAGAGCCGTGAATAGCTGAAAAGCTAAAGGGTTTAACGTTCATTTTTGATTTTGCTATTCAGACGAATTTTTACACTTTGTTCAATAAACTCTAAGCTATCTAAAATATAAGTAGCCGAGCGGTAAGATTCATTCAACAATTCCTGACGTTCTTCTGGGTCATCGACTAAATCATCTGCAAGTAACTGCAAAAAACCCATCATAGGGTTGAGACGACTGCGAACATCATAGGAACTGCGAATAATAGCTCGATCTCGCGCAGCTTCATCGGCAAATTGTAGGGTGTAAAGTTGAGCATATTTTCCTCCTTTTGCTAATAGTTCATCATGAGTTCCGACTTCAGCCACACACCCTTGATCTAAAACAGCAATTTGATCTGCTGTTTGAATTGTAGATAAACGGTGGGCAATAACAATTGTTGTTCGATCACGACTGAGTTTTTCAATAGCTTCTTGAACTAATCTTTCTGAAACAGTATCTAAAGCACTGGTAGCTTCATCTAAAATCAGAATATCGGGATTTTGTAAGATGGCTCTAGCAATAGAAATGCGTTGACGTTGACCACCGGATAGTAATACACCCCGATCACCAATGGGGGTCATAAACCCTTCGGGTAAATTGACAATAAATTCCTCAGCATTTGCCTGCTGGGCTGCCAGAATAATTTCTTCATCGGTAACATTGGGTCTGGCATAGGCGATATTATCTCGAACTGAGGCATTAAACAAGAATGTATCTTGACTAACGATACCCATTGATTTTCGCAGGTTTTGTAAGTCAAAATCGCGTAAATCACAACCATCGAGTTGAATACAACCCTCGACTGGATCATAAAATCGAGGCAGAAGATCAGCCAAGGTAGACTTTCCAGCACCGGAACCTCCCACTAAGGCTAAGGTTGTGCCACGGGGAACATACAGGTCAATATCTTCAAGGGCAAGTTTGTTATGACCAGGATAGGAAAAAGAAATGTGATCAAAATGAATCCCTTCTTGGAGTCCTGTAAACGGAACCGAACCGGACTTCATAATCGGTTTATTATCCCGTCTTAAAAACTCGCCAATAATGTTAATCGCGGCTACCCGTTGAGCTAAGTTACTACGAGCATTATTCAACTGAGAAATCAGGGGTAAAGTGCGGAATAAGATAAATAGATAGGTGAGTAAAATGGTAGATAATGCTGTGATTTGATCTTGGGATAAAAAGAATTTTCCGATCACAATTAGCACTAATAGCACCAGCATATTCACCACTTCATTGATGGGGGCAATAGCGGCGGTTGCCATTTGAGCTTTATAATCTGCCTTTTCTCGTTCTCGAATTAAATGTTTAAGCTGCTCATATTCGGATTTTTCATTATTCATGGCTTTGACTAAGCGAATTCCATTCAGGACTTCCATCTGCTTAATGGAATAATTTCGAGATACTTTTGATAGTAAATTTCCTGATAGTCGAGATTTAGTAATAATATATTGATTTAATAAAGTAACGATAAATAACAAGACGCCTGTTGCCAATGTCAGTTGCCAAGAAATAGATAGGAGAATGATCACAAAGACAAAAATGGTGATGGATGTGGTAAACATTCCCGTATAAATACCAATAGCACTAGAAGCTCTGGCAACTTCTCCCCCTAATTGGTTAATTAAATCCCCAACTTTTGTTTTTGCATAGAAATCTAAATCCACATCTAACATTAACTTTAATCCAGCTTCTCTCATGTCACAGGTTAAGGCGCGACCGAGAGAACTGGAAACTAAGCTGCTCCAATAGGTTGTTAAATTTTTTAAAACTAGCGCCAATAAAATTGTCCCTGCCATTAATCCCAAGCGATAGACTTCGGGAACATCACCAAAGGGTACTAATATCTTTTGGATTAAGGGCGGAGCACCCTTCATTTCCATTTCTTGGCCTAGTAAATTTAAGACAACAGGAACAATTAAGGTGGTACTGACCCCACTAAAAATTGCTCCAGAGAAACCTAACAGAATTGTCAAGATAATCCTAATCGGATATTGCCGTGCATATTTGACTAAATAGTTTTGATTAATCATACTAACGTTTAATAATTTATTGCCTGATAGCCAGGGCGTTTTTTGTACTTTATTCCATCGAGTCCAAACTGAAATTCTAACGCAGTTTATTAATAACCTCCTCTAAAATGATCGCCATTGAATCTATACTATAGTTTTCAATACATCGTTGGCGAGCTTGCCAACCTTTAGCTTGTGCCTCTCCAAAGTGATCAAAAATTTTAGTAAGTGTTTCGGCAATTTGTTCAGGTGAACCAGGGTCAACTAAATAACCTGTGTCACCGATAATTTCTGGAATATCTCCCACGCGAGTTGATAACAGGGGTTTACCCATTGCCATTCCATCGGTTAACTTTAGAGGAAACTGAGCCTTTGCCGTTAAGGTATCTCGCTGGGGAACGACCACAACATGAGCCGCTGCGACAATTTCTGGCATGGTTTCAACGGGGGAGCGAGGGATTTGAATAATCCAACGTCCCCATTGTTGTATTAGTCGATCATCATAGTCATCATAGGGACTGCCCCCGACAATCACTAACCGATAATCGTCCTGATTTAAGTAATCTAAAGCCATTAAAACATCCTCTACACCTTTATGGGGTCGAGGGGCACCTGGAAACATCAAAACTTTATAGCCTTGTAAACCATAGCGCTGACGACTGCTATCGGGGTCAAATCGACCAGGATCAAATAGATCGGTATCTTTACCATTGGGAAGATAAACTCCTCCAAACCGTTGTTTAAGAAATTCTGTATCAATCGTAATTTGATCGGCAAGGGAAACCCAACGTTCTGTCCACTTAACATAAAGCGGGTCATCAGGAAAGCGTAACTTTCCTTGTGGTTTGAACAAATCTCGATAAACTTGCCTTAATGAACCGGGTTGATAGCTCCATTGATCTCCCCCATACCAGCTTAATTCCCAATCGTCCATATCTAATAAAAGGGGACGACCTGTGAACCATTTTTTCAATAAAGACACCCCAAAACTGGAAGGTTTCAGTTTAACAGCATAAATAATATCCCCATCAATTTTAGGCAATAAGGTTTGGATAGATTTCACAAACTGAGGATACTGCTGACCTGGAATTGAAACCACAGGAATGCCTTGGGGGGGAATCCCATATAGCTCTTGTCCAAATTGAAAACCAACGACCTCTACCTCGTAGTTGAGTTTTCTGATTACTTGACCGAGTAGAAAAGCACGGATGGCTCCTCCACCGGATAAGTCACTAACAACTAATGAGACTTTCATAGTATGATTTATTCATCCCTTTTTGGGATCAGTTAACGGTTCAGGTAAACTTGGACAAGACCCCTTGAGATAATCGGGATTAATTTAGTTTAGCATAACCCTTAAATTGTCAATCTTTATTGTCTACGACTTTCAACCTTTTAAATTTTACATTATTTTAATTTTTTTTATTTTCAACCTTTTTTATGACTAAAAATCCTAAACTCGGCTTTTCATCGCCCTATTTATCGTTAGAAAATTTACTGATTGCAACAATTATTCTAGGAATTCTCTTAAGACTGATCAACATCGGAACCCGTGAGTTTTGGTATGATGAAGTATTATCCCTCCTGTTGTCTACAGGACAAAAAAGTGCCTACGTCACTCCCCAGGATCTTCCTGTCGTTTTAGCTGATTATACTCCCCTACTCAATTTACCACCAGAGTTGAACTTTAGTGATGTTTTAAAAACTTTGATGGGTCTTGTGCGTGGGGTGATTTCAGGTGAACCCCATCCGCCTTTATTTTATCTGAGTCAGCATCTCTGGCTACGGTTATTTGGTAATAGTGAAATTGCTCAACGGAGTCTGAATACTTTACTGAGTATTTTCAGTGTTTTTTGTGGTTATGGGTTAGGAAGAACTCTATTAGAACATCGAGGGGGTTTATTATTTGCAGCATTATTAGCAACAAATCCCTTCTTCTTCTTTCACTCTCTGAATGTGCGGATGTATGCCCCTTTAGTCCTATGGACAATTTTAAGTGCTTGGGCTTTAATTCAGTTAATTGGTGTTGATAAAATTCAACCTCAATACCGACAAGCGGGAATAAAATCTTCTCTGAATTTCCGAGAAAAACTATTTTGGACAGGGGTATTAATTCTATCCGTAGCGGCGGGATGTTTAACATTTTACTTATTTATTTATTGGTTAATTACTTTAGCCGTTGTGGTATTATATTTAGATAGACATCATTGGTGGCAACACGCCTTACGCATCGGAACTGGGGTATTGATTACCGTACCTTGGGTGTTATGGGGAACCCGTCAACAACTGCGAAATGCTGACTTGGGGCGATTCAGTACGCCTCCTGGTTTTTTTACTACAATGCTGAAGCATTTACAAGATGTTGCTTATGTTTTAGGTGTGCAATTATTGGTGGGAGATTGGATTACCAGTATTCCAGTTTTTATTGCAGTTTTGGCTGGCATTTTCTGGATTATTATTTTTACAGTAGGAAGTATTCGGCTTGGGAAAGCCGGAGAAAATCAACGCTTAGGAGTCGCCTTAATTTTAGGACTATTTCCTCTGCTTTTGGCTTTATTAGCAGATATTATCGGTAAAAAATTTACAATTGGCTTTGGTTGGGGTAGAAGTTTAATGATTATTCTTCCCGGTTGTTTATTATTAATCACAGTATTAATTCAACGCACGACAAAAGGACGGTTGTATAGTCTGATTGCAACGAGTTTAATTTTCATCTATTTAAGTATTAGTATCGCAGACTATAGTTTAAGACATCGGCAAATATTTCACCAGATTTCTGATATTCTTTCCCAAGAACCGACCACTTCCACATTAATTGTCATGAATTCTAAAGCCTGGGGTCATGTTAACCGTTTAGCCTATTATATATCCCCTGAATATCCTGTATTTTTACTTGCTCAAGAATCCACTAAACTGGCTCCGGCTTTACAAAAATCTTTAATTGCAAAACCTTCAGCCTATAGTAGAATTATCTGGTTAGAATCTGCTGAACCTGTTTGGTCTGAACCCACAACAGAAACTGAACGAGAAACCCTTGAAAAGATTTTACAATCTCAATATCAACTTAAAAATAATCAGATCCTTCAAGGAACAATGGATTTAGATCAATTTACTGTTCGTGTCTATCAGGACTTTTAAATTTTTAGGTTAAATTTGAGAATCATTAATAGTTCATTTTAAGCCTATGTTATCTTATCTACTAACAGTTTTAACGGCAATTCCTTGGGTGCTAGCCTTAGCAATTACTCCTAAATATTGGGGGTCATTAGATGCCAAACATTTAACAGGTTCAGTGTCAATTTTTTATGTAGGTTGGTTTCTGATAGTTTGGATAAATTTTAGACAGCTAAAACAAAATTTCTCGAATTCCAATAATTATATAAATATTATTTTTTTTTATGGCAAGACCGTTGTAAAGTATGCGGTTTTCTTATTGATACTTTGTCTAATATATGGGTTTCTTTCTGTATCCATTCATAAATTACTTTCAAATTTTATGGTTTCAGCAATCTTAGATCGCTTATCCATGTTTATTTTTGGTTTAGGAACTGTAATTTTTTTATTAAGATTTCGGTGGATACAACCAGTTTCTTAATTTTTGCGTAGGATTTTCAACCAATTTAGCTATTAATAATCCTAAACATATACTCACAACAAAATATAACCAGAATTCCACAACAAAATGAATAGAAGTATTGGGAAATAACCGATAAAATCCTTCAATTCCCCATCGAATAACTGCCATGTGCCATAGGTAAATTGAATAGGAACTTAACCCAATTACAGCTAAAATATCAATAATCTGATTAAAAAGTTGTTCAATTAAAGGCGGAAAATTGGTTTCCCAAACAATCAAAGAAATAATTAATCCAGCAAAACCAAATTCAATAATTGTGATTCCTAAAGATTGCAAAAACTGACTTTTTTCTAATTCAAAAAATAAACACGGTGAAATGAGTATAATACTGCTGATTAAAATAACTTTTCTATAAGAGTTAATAAAATTTATGACTTTTGGATAATGGAAATTATACAAGTAAGCCATTGAAACCCCTAAAGTTAAGCCATCTAAACGCAAATGAGTGGGGAAAGCATGGGTTTGATGGGTATAAGGAAGAAAAACGGCTGTTAACGTTCTTAAAATTAGCATCAAAATAGCAACTAAAAAATACAGTTTAACTACAGGACGAAAGGGGTCGGATTTATTTTTAGATATTTTTAGCATTAAAATTAAACTAATTGGTAATAAAATTACATAAAAATGTTGATCAACTGCTAAATACCAAGTATGATTCCACAGGGGTTTTGCATAATTTTGAACAAAAAATAGTTCTGAAATAACTGATTTCCAACTCAATTCAAGATTAAAAACCAAATCATGTATAACAGTCAGTAATATGAATAAATAAAATGGAATATAAATCCTAATTCCTCGACTGACTAAAAATCTCTTAAAATTAATATTCTCGGTTTGACGATATTCTGTAAATAGTACATTCCCAATTAAAAAACCACTCAAGATAAAGAATATTTCAACTCCCACCCATCCGACTTGTTCCCAAATTCGACTCACAAATTTATGGCGTCCCATCACCATAAAAATTGCAATTGCTCTTAACGCATCTAATTGTTTTAAGCGACTAATTTTAGGAATATTAATTTTGTCAGACATCATAAATTAATGGTGTAGAATAGGTCAATTAATTCCTTTGATATGTGTTTATGACAACAACTGCTCTCCCTAAACCCTATACTCGCTTGAGTGAACTGTTACCCGCCCTCAAAGCGATCGCAATTCTCCAGATTGTACTGTATCACATTTGGGCTTATACAAAAGGATATCTCAAATTTTCAGAAATCACGGAGATTTTGACTGGAAATGGTGTTAAAGGGTTGGTGGAAGGAGGACTAAATTTTTTCTGTTTAATGGGAGAACAGGGAGTCCATATTTTCCTAATTGCTAGTGGGTTTGGACTAGCAACATCTTGGTGGAAAAGTTATCAAAAAATACCCAATAATCCTAATATTATAGCATTAATTCCCTTTTGGAAACGACGATTATTACGGATTTTTCCCCTCTATTGGATTGCTCATGGTTTAGCTTTATTAATATACTGGATTAACCCCGAATGGGTTCCCTTTGGTCAAGAAGTTTGGGGTCAAGGTGGATTAACAATTGCGGCGGCAATTTTTGCCAGTTTAACGACTTTGAGAAATTTTATTATGCCCTTTTATACCTTCTTAAATGGGGCTTGGTGGTATGTGGGATTAATCGTTCAACTTTATTTAATTTTCCCCTTTTTAATTCGCTGGGGGAAACGCTGGGGATGGCAAAATCTATTAATTAATTCTGTGGTTATTTCTTTACTATATCGGGGATTGATTGTGCTGCTTCCGGTTAGTGATACTATCACAGATCGATTATTACGGGGGGCATTTTTTCCCTCTCGGCTATTTGAATTTGTCTTAGGTATGGTTTTAGCGATCGCATTATTAGAACAAAATTCAGGATCAGATCAATTATTAAACTGGAGTCAAAATTTACTTTTTAAACGGCGATGGCTTGGTTTTTTAATAATATTTTGGGCTTTAGGATTAGCGTGTGATTGGGCATCAGAGGAAACATTAATGGCTTGGAGAATTCCTGCTGATTTTTTCCTAGGAATTGGGCAATTTTTTGTCCTATTTCAAATAATCAATTATTTACCTAGTCTGAAACCTTGGCTAAATCCTATTGGCGATACATCCTATGGTATTTACCTAATTCACATGAACTTAGAAACAGGTTTATGGGTAGGAATGGGTTTTATTTCCTTTTATTGGTTGCGTTTATTTATGGTAGTGGCGATCGCCTGTTTCCTAGGAGGATTATTTGATATTGCTGGGAATTGGATAATTAAACAGGGGTTAAAAAATCCTCCCTTTTCTTCCCCAAAATAAACCCAAAACCTATCACTACTTAACTTCCGTTACTCGCCAACTCAATTTTAAATTCAGCCAGAAATTCCAAAAAGTCACAATAGCGATCGCAATTACCTTCGCTAAATAGGCATTCATCCCAAACACATTAAATAAAAGATTCACTAATAACACATTTAAAATCAACCCTGACAAACAAATTAAGTTAAACTTCAAAAATCGTTTAAACCGTTTTCCCATCCCTTTTTGATGGCTAGAAATATCTCCAAATGTCCAAATATCGTTCCAGAGGAAATTATTAATAATCGCCACTTCTGCGGAGAATATGGCACTCCGAGTTAAAGGGAAACCCAGAACAGTATAAAAGAGATAAAACACTCCCATATCCACAAAAACACCACTAAACCCCACAATTCCAAACCGCAAAAACCGCATTATAGGCCATCGGGCTAACCGTAATTTAACTAAATGTTGTAAATATTCAATATATTGTTTCCCAGTCACTTTGCTTTCCCCTTCTAAGCGTTCTTGGAAAACATAACCCACTTCTGCCACCCAACGAATTTGACCCCGACCTAACACTTCAATCAGGATTTTATAGCCAATAGGATCAAGAATTTTTCCAGCAATTGCTTCCCGTCTCACCATAAAATACCCACTCATCGGATCGGAAACCCGACCAATAACACCGGGTAAAATAATTAATCCTAAAACCTGCGCTCCTCTCGATAAAAACCGCCGAATTACACTCCAATCACTGACTCCTCCTCCTTCAATATGGCGACTACCAACGGCTAAATCTGCACCCCGTTCTATTTCAGCTAAAAGTTGTAATAAACTTTCAGGAGGATGTTGTAAATCGGCATCAATTACCCCTAAAACTTCCCCTCTCGCCACTTGCCAACCCCGAATTACAGCCGTTGATAATCCCCGTTCTTCTTGACGGCGCATTACCCGTAATTGGGGAAATTCCGGCATTAATTCCGCCGCGACTTTCCACGTTAAATCTGGACTATCATCATCAACAATAATTAATTCATATTCATTGGGAATTGCAGCATTTAATAACTGAGTTAATTGCTGGACAATTTCCCTAACATTTTCACTTTCTTTATAGGTGGGAATCACCAAGGACAATCGAATTGCAAACTCACCCAGTTCTGTTGGAATAGCAGCTTGTGTCGGAATCTGTAATGGCCCTGTGGGAACAGACAAAAGAGTATTCATTTCAGGCAAATTCATAGGGGGTTTAACCTCATTAATTGTTGTTGTAGAATTGATGATCAATTGGCTTCAAAAAGAAAGCCGGATGGGGATTGAACTCATCCTAAATTAGAGTGATTCTCCCTGCGAACTGTTCCCTATTCCCTTGATTTGTTTGAAGCAACAATCAAATATCATGGAATTTGATTCGGCCTGTTTGGACATAATCAAAAACTCGATTAATTTGGTTACGTTCAGACTCAGTAATATCTTTATCTGATAAAATAGCAGACATTAATCTCAAATAGTCACCATGACTCAACTGACCCGAATTGATAATGTGATCTGTTACTTGAGTAATGGAGATTTTTGAGCGAGTTTGAATTGTCCAGAGCATCTCAACAATAACCTCTGTTATTTAATCATTAACTGATTCTGCGAGAAGATTTGCTAAACTATCTATTCAGACCCCGCAGAGCATCAACTATTCTGAACCCTGATCAAATCGGCCCAGGAGATTGCTTTTTATGCAAATTGAACGAATTCCCGTCCTCTCTGATAATTACATTTTTTTACTGTATGATCCCCATCGGAAGATTGCCGCCGTTGTTGACCCCGCAGAAGCCTATCCTGTTTTACAACATTTACAGACATTAGGAGCCGAATTAGTTGCAATTTTTAACACCCACCATCACAGCGATCATGTTGGGGGAAATACACAACTGATCCAACACTATCCCAATCTTACTATTTATGGAGGAGCAGAAGATCAAGGCAGAATTCCCGGTCAAATGATATTTTTAAAACAGGGCGATCGCGTTCAATTTGGGGATCAAGTCGGGACGGTCTTGTTTGTTCCCGGTCATACAAAAGCCCACATTGCCTATTATTTCCCGCCCCAACACGCTGATGAACCCGGCGACTTATTCTGTGGAGATACCCTATTTTCAGGGGGGTGTGGTCGTTTATTTGAAGGAACTCCTCAACAAATGGTGACTTCCCTGAATAAATTTCGCAACCTACCTGAAACCACTAGAGTTTGGTGTGCCCACGAATACACCCTCAATAACTTAAAATTTGCCTTAACGGTAGATGCTGACAATTCAGAGTTACATGATCGTTTCCAAAATGTCAAGGTTGCCCGCAGTCAAAATCAAGCCACCATTCCCTCAAATATCGGTTTAGAAAAACGCACGAACCCTTTTTTGCGTTGGGATGTTCCTAGTTTACAGTCTGCGACGAATAGCCAAGATCCCATTCAAACTTTTGCCCGTTTGCGAGGGATGAAGGATCAATTTTAAAGGGAGATTAAAGTTCCCAATCTTCAATTTGCAAGTTAGGAACTCGACTAAATTCTGCTGTATTGTGAGTGACTAGAACTAATTTGTTAGCTAAAGCGATCGCCGCAATTTGCACATCATAGGGGCCAATAGGTGTACCTAAAGCTGCTAATTGGGCGCGGATTTCTCCGGCAATTTTAGCTGCTTTTTTATTCAAAGATAAAATATTGAATTGTTTAAAAAAACGCTGTAATATTGCTAAATTTCGCTCTGGTTGGCTACTTTTATATGCACCATAATAAAGTTCAAACTGTACAACAGTACACAAATAAATATCCCCTGGCTGTTGTAAAGCTAATCGACGAGTTACGGATGGATTACTATTATTCAGGAGTTGAATACAAACATTAGTATCGAGTAAATAACTCAAAACAAATTCTCCCTAATTTCATATTGTCCTTGATTTTCTCGGACTAAGGGTTCACCTACCCAGCCACCAATTACCTCCTCAAAAAACCCAGGTTGCCAATTTCTGGCTTTCTGGGTTTCACTCTTAGCTTGAAAGATCACAATAGCCTCTAAGTCTCTATCTTTAAATTCTGCTGGCATTTTTACCCGTAATATTCCATCCTCACCAATGCGTCCTTTGAACTGAATACTCTGCATAACAGCCTCCTGGGTGAATCATGACCCAACTGAGTTTGTATTGTACTACGCAATTACAAGTATCCTAAACAGGGATAAGTTAATCATGGACTTGCGATCGCACCCGAATTTCGTTAATATAGAGTGTTTGGGTTAAAAAAAATATAGGAACTGATCATGGCGAAGCGTATTCAAGTGGTTCTGACGAAGGATGTCACTAAACTCGGAAAAAATGGGGATCTCGTAGAAGTCGCCCCGGGTTATGCTCGTAACTATTTACTCCCTCAGAGTATCGCAGTTCGGGCCACTCCTGGTATTCTCAAACAGGTAGAACGGCGTCGGGAAGAAGAACGTCAACGCCAACTGGAACTGAAACAACAAGCTGAAACTCAGAAACAAGCCCTAGAAGCGGTGGGTGTGTTCAAAATTGCCAAACAAGTTGGGGAAGAAAACGCAATTTTTGGAACTGTTACAGAGAAGGAATTAGCAGAATTGATTCAACAAACCATTGGTCAAGAAGTTGATCGTAGAGAAATTACTCTCCCCAGTATCAGTAAATTAGGAACCTATAGAGCCCATATTAAGTTACATACTGAAGTAACAGCAGATGTAGAAGTTGAAGTGGTTTCTCTGTAAATTTTTATTGGATTCAATTTAACCGATTTTAACAGGTTTCCCCCTAAGCCCGAACTTAAGTTCAGGGCTTATTTTTATTCTTGTACTTTAAATGAATAATAAAGATTAGCAACTGTTAAATCAGGAACTTCTTTCCAGTTGGTTAAGGCTAATCCTTTAAAATCCAGAGCGATCGCTCTTTGACAAATATAGGATTCATACTCAGAGCGTAATTCTGGTTTAAGGATAAATTTAAGTTGATCTTTCAAAGCAACAAAATGTGATTGAGCTTTTAATTCTTGATACAGTTCAAATGGGGAGCGTTTTTGTAAAGCGTTAGATTCTTGGGATTGATTTAAACTAACAATATCCGTTACATTAAAACTAGCTAGTTTTTCCTGATCCTCAACCGATAAATTTTGTATTACTTTTAAATTGTTTTTCCAGAAATTAATTAAAATTATATCATGATTGATAATATAGTTAATTCTAGGAAATATAAAATCAATTTCTTCCTCTGATTGACAGGACTCTGTTAATTCCATGCAATCTTTGATGATTTTATCTTTTAGGTGATTCAACTGAAAAATACAAGCATCAAAATCATTTTTTAAAATATCAACTAAAGCTAAAGTTTGTTCAATCGCCCAAGCACATTCTAATCGCTTTAATTTTCCTGAAATCGAAGGACAAGAAATTAATTCTTTGTTGTTATAAATAGCTAAACAATTTTGTAAATTATTCCAAATAAAGTTTAATTTATCATTTCTATCCTTAGAATTTTGTGTGATTAAAGCCGATGGCAGTTGATTATTATGAACGGACTGAAAGATTCCATAAGCCTTAACAAACTCAACGCGGTGTATTTCTTGTTTAATTTCTTGACCCACTTGATTGATCGCTTTTAAAATTTCATCTCCTTGATGATTAATAATTGATTTTAAATCTGTAAAACCTGTTTGAAGCTCTAATAAAACTTGATCTAATTTGAAATTTGATTGACGATTTTGCTGCAAATTTAGTGCTGAAAGTATTCCCTGTAAAGCCACACCGACTCCTAACGTTGCTGTTGTTGATTCTAATATACTAGCCTTTTCTTGTAAGCTCTCCATGCCTCTTTTTAGCTCGTCTAATTCTTGAGTAAGATTGTCAGATTCTACCTTACCTTGATAGAATCTGACCCCGATTTTTGCGATAACTACTACAGTCCCCAGATAAGGAACACCAGCTACAAAGGGAGATGCTACATCTAAAACAACACCGATAGACTTTAACAAAGGTGCTAAATCTTGAGATTCCATAACTAAGTTAACCTGAGTGTCAGAAGTTAGTATAATTAATTATATCAGTGATACCTGTTCAAAGTCGTCTCTGATGGGAAAGAACATTGATCTAGGAATTAAATGTGATGAATGAATCTCTCAAAGCCTTTCTTGCTCTTAATCAAGCGATTACACTAATCCATTCTAATGATAATCAATCCTTAGAGTTAAAACAGTCAGCAACCGATTTAAGTCAATCAATTCAACTCTGTACGGATGAAATGAGACAGTCTGCTGTCAAATTAGAACAATTACTAAAAAATTGTCATCAGGATTTAGATTATGCTGAGGAAGTTTGGAATAGTAAAGCCAGAATTTTATCTATCCCCAAGGATGAAATTTGGGAACAGATCGCACAAATTAGCAATGTAGATGTACGGATTCGTAATTTAAGAAAAAAATGTAAAATAGAAGTTGTTAAAGAACTTAAACAGTCGTGGACAAATCGAGTTACACAACTCAAAAGACAGTGGTTTACTGAGAAAAATACGGGTAAACCCAAACAAGAGGCAGGCTTATCGGATAAAGATGGTTTAATCAAGGGTTTAGAAAGAGAATTAATAGATCAAAATCGTCAAATTATTCTAGCGATTCATCATAATTTGGAACTACTAGGTCAAGATTTCTCTGTGTTTAAAATTAATCAGTTAGACTCTCATGTTAGTTGTTTGCCTAGCAAATACAAGAATAGTTTATTATTTCAAATAAACCACTATCATTATAAATTAAATTTATTTTTTAATGCAAAAGTAGCTATTTCTAACTCTTTAGCGAATTCAACAAAACCCAGTTGGGATTCCTTTTATAAAGATAGTTTTTTAGTTATTAAAAGAGATCGATTAGATGAATTTTCAATTACAGTCCTTTTATTTATCGAAAGTAGCTTTTTGCAACGGTTAGACGAGTGTTTTGATTTGGCTATATCAACTCTAATGTTTCATTTGACATTTTACAATGATTTATTAGAAAAACAAAATAGATATCAGCAAGAAATGCCTCAAAAATGGCAAGCTGAAAAACAATCCTTAGATCAACTGCGTTCACAAATTGATAAAGTTCAGGCAGAAATTGATACGATTTTAAATTCTATTTCCAAAAGTTAAGAATAATCAATCATCCTTAAAATGTAGGGGCGAGGTTTTCTCGCCCTTAAACGGCGTTTGTTAGCAAGAATAGGATCATAGGTTTGAAGTGATAGGGGAAATGGGCGATCGCAAACCCATCAATATTTTTAACTTAACTTTTAGATATTTGGTGCGTGCGCGTTGCTTACGCACCCTACGCAGTTTTATTATTACGTTGTCACTAAAAAAGTTTGATTTTGACGGAGCCTAGCCATTATTTCTTGTGCTTGTTCATGAAGATCATCCGTAGTATTAATTAATGCGATCCAAGCTGCGCTATCCACAAAAACTTGATTAAATTTACTACTCATCTTGTTTTTGTTTTCCATACAAATAGTGATCATGCTGATGAGCTAAATCTCTGATACCCGTATCTACAGCATTTTGATTTAACGCCAACTCTAACGTATCCCAACCCGCTTCATACTCCTCAGAAGAAATATCAACTAATTGCTCCTGTTTTTCTGATTCTAAAAAAGTAATAATCACAGGATAGTTATCAGGATAAGATATCGGTTGAATGGGATAAATTACCCCATTTCTGACAATTCCTTTAATAGATTCCATAAGCATTGTGTAAAATCAATGATCATTCTATAATAGAGTTTAACACAAAACGGTCTAATCGGCTTATTAACTAACTCATGCGATGAATGAACCTCAATTTTCTAGTATTAGCGATCGCCTTCCTCCTCAAAACATAGAAGCAGAGGAAGCAATTTTAGGCGGTATTCTCCTCGATCCAGAAGCCATTAGTCGGGTAGCAGAATTATTACAACCAGAATCCTTTGCCCTCAAATCCCATCAAATTATTTATCGGGCAACTTTAACCCTACATTTTCAAGGAAAACCCACCGATTTAATGACCGTTACCACTTGGTTAGCGGATCAAAAATTACTCGAACAAGTGGGAGGACAATTAAAATTAACTCAACTCGTAGATCGGACGGTTTCGGCGGTTAATATTGATCAATATGGCTTATTAATTTTAGATAAAAAAATCCGTCGCAGTTTGATTACTGGGGGACACACTATTATTGAATTAGCTTATGATACCAGCCAAGATTTAGAAACGGTTCTCGATAAAGCCGAACAACAAATCTTTAATATTTCTCAAGTTCGACCCCAACAGGATTTAGTTTCTATTGGAGAAACCTTAATTGATACCTTCCAAGAAATTGAAGACCGCAATGAAGGAATTTCTTTACCCGGTATTCCTTGCGGATTTTATGATTTAGACGCGATGACAGGAGGGTTTCAACGGTCGGATTTAATTATTATTGCGGGTAGGCCGTCAATGGGAAAATGTTTAAGTTTTGATAGTACAATTGTTTTATCGGATGGGAGTGTTGTCACGATTGAAGATATTTATAATCGTCAAAAAGCTCAAATTTTAACGTTAGAAAATAATTGGAAATTTAAAATTACTGAACCTTCTGACTTTATTGATGATGGAATTAAACCCGTATTTAGAGTTACTACAAAACTAGGGAGGTTTGTAGAATCTACCCTCACCCATCCGTTTTTAACGATTCAAGGATGGAAGCAGTTAGCAGAACTTAAACTAGGGCAAAAAATAGCGGTTCCTCGCAAAGTGGATGTTTTTGGATCTGAAAAAATATCAGAATGTCAGGCTAAGATTTTAGGTTATTTAATAGGAGATGGCGGACTGACAGATAGCAATGCTGTTTTGACAAATAATGATTGTAGAATTCAACAAGATTTCATTAATGCTGTCAAGGATTTTGATACTAACCTTAAAGTTAGAATCGATAACTCGCACGGAACTCGCGCGGACTCCTTGAATGTTACCAAAAACCAGCAATTAGTAATCGATAACAGACAATCTTTTGCCAAAACACTACGCCAAACAGTTCAAATCAAAGGAATATCTGGCTCTGAAATTGCTCAGGATTTAGGGGTTTCTCCCTCTGCTGTAAGCCACTGGATGAATGGTAAATCCGCTCCTAATTCGGAATTCTTTAAGCAGTTGTGTGACTTGCTAGATATCGACACCACTGTTCTTGCACCTGACGGAGCAGAAACAATTCAAATAAATAACAGGAATTCATTAGTAATCTGGCTGGAAAAATTGGGATTATGGGGAAAGAATTCTCATCAAAAAACAATTCCTGAAATCATCTTTAGATTAGAGCGATCACAAATTGCTTTATTTCTAAACCGTCTATTTGCAACAGATGGTTGGGCGACGGTTTTAGCTAGTAGTCAATCACAGATCGGTTATACCAGTGTCAGTGAAGAATTAGCCCGACAAGTTCAACATTTGTTATTGCGATTTGGGATTATTGCAACACTGAAAAAGCGTTCTGTTAAATATAAAGAAACCAGGCGAACGGCTTGGCAACTGGATATTACCGATGCTTTATCTCTTAAAACCTTTATCTCAGAAATTGGGATTTTTAGTAAAGAAGAAGCACTTTTAAAAATAGAAAATGCGTTAATGAATAAACGCTATCAAACCAATCGAGATTTGATTCCCATAGAAATTTGGCAAGAAATCGCAACGGTTAAAGGTGATGAATCTTGGCAAAATTTAGCAAAACGCGCAGGGATTCCAGGCTATAGTAATATTCATGTTGGTAAACGGCAACCATCACGGGAAAGACTCTGGACTTTAGCCACTGCTTTAGATAATTTACCCTTACAACAGTTAGCAACCAGTGAGATTTATTGGGATGAAATTGTCTCAATTGAATTTATGGGGGAAAAACAGGTTTATGACTTAACCATTCCTGAAACCCATAATTTTGTTGCAAATGATATCTGCGTTCATAATACCAGTTTTGCTGTGGGTTTAGGACATAATATTGCTAAGGGTCAAAAGTTACCTATTGCTATTTTTAGTTTAGAAATGTCCAAAGGACAATTAGTGCAAAGACTATTATCTAGTGAAGCGAAAATTGAAAGTAACCGCATTCGTTCAGGACGCATTAGTCAATCGGAATGGGAACCCTTAACAATGGCGATTAGTTCCTTAGCGGAATTACCTATTTTTATTGATGATACCCCGAATATTACCGTCACAGAAATGCGTTCTAAAGCTCGAAGATTGCAAGCGGAAAATGGGGGGGTATTGGGGTTAGTTTTAATTGATTATTTACAATTAATGGAGGGAGGAAGTGATAATCGAGTGCAGGAATTATCGAGAATTACCCGATCATTAAAAGGATTAGCGAGAGAATTAAGTGTACCTGTAATTGCCTTATCCCAGTTAAGTCGAAGCGTTGAATCTCGTACAAATAAACGCCCCATGTTATCAGATTTAAGGGAATCTGGTTGTTTAACAGGTGATAGCTTAATCACATTAGCAGACACAGGATTACAAGTACCCATTAAAGAATTAATAGGTAAATCTGGTTTTCCTGTTTGGGCATTAAATGAAAAAATAATGAAGCTAGAAATAGCAATTGTGAGTAATGCCTTTTCTACAGGTATAAAACCTGTATTTACCTTAACAACTCGACTAGGAAGAAAAATTAGAGCAACAGCTAATCACAAATTCCTGACAATTCAGGGTTGGAAAAGACTGGATGAGTTAAGTTTTAAACAACATATCTGTTTACCAGATAACAGTGATGTATATTGGGATGAAATAGTTTCAATTATACCTGATGGAGAAGAAGAAGTATTTGATTTAACAGTTCCTAACTTGCATAATTTTGTAGCAAATAACATCATTGTTCATAATTCAATTGAACAAGATGCGGATTTAGTTATGATGATCTATCGAGATGACTATTATAATCCTGATACTCCAGACCGAGGAATTACAGAAATTATTATGGCTAAACATCGTAACGGCCCTACAGGAACGATTAAACTCTTATTTGACCCTCAATTTACCAAATTCAGAAATTTAGCGAATCCTCGGTCTAGTTAATTCAACTTCCATTCCCTACCTCTTAACAGGAATTAGGAGATTTTTACCTCTAACAACTGTAATTCTTAACTTAAGGTTTATCCACCCGTCAATACAACATTGCGGAAACCCTATTTTTCCGATTTGAGGGATAATGGTTTGAGTATCGTTGACACATTAAGATGGAATCAATCAGTGGGATTTACCTCATATTAGGAATTGTGTTTGAAGTGATGGGGACAACCTGTATGAAGTTATCCCAAGGCTTCACCCGAATCTGGCCTTCTATAGGAATATTTATTTTCTATGGACTTAGTTTTACTTGTTTAACAATAGTTCTCAAAAAAATTGAAGTCAGCGTTGCTTACTCAGTCTGGTCTGGTGTAGGAACAACTTTAATTGCTATGATTGGAATCGGGTTTTTTCGAGAGTCAATTACTCCGATTAAATTCATATCAATTGCATTGATTATCATCGGTGTAATCGGCTTAAATTCAGGAAAATAAATTAAAAACCGGGTTTCTTTACAAAAACCTGGGTTTCGAGTCCAGAGATAGTGTTTAGAAATCCGGTTTATAAGGTAACTTCTGAGGCTAAAAGGCTCACTTCACCTCTAATAGTTCCACATCAAAAATTAACGTTGCATTCGGAGGAATTACACCGCCCGCACCCCGTTCGCCATACCCTAATTTCGCTGGAATAATTAACTTGCGACGTCCGCCCACTTTCATGCTCATCACGCCTTCATCCCAACCTTTAATCACTTGACCGACACCAATTTTAAATTGAAAAGGTTGTCCGCGATCGCGGGAACTATCAAACTTTTTACCATCCGTTAAAGTTCCGGTATAATGAACTGTAACCGTTTGACCTTTGCTAGGAGATGCACCGTCACCAACTGTTAAATCAACATACTGTAAATCGGAATCAGTTGTAATTACTTTTTCTTCTGAATTTGTCATGTTTTGAGCAATAATAGTGGGAGCATTTGACGCAATACCCTGTGCAAACAAAGGACTGCTAGATGTTGTCACCGTTGAGGTGGGGGAAACCTTTTGTTGTACTGAAATTGGAGTGCTTTGATTAACAGCTTTCGCCTGTTGGATCGACGTTGTAATTTGAGCCACAACTAGCACAACCGTACAAACAATAATCACCCCTAAGCTAATTAGAATTTCTCGCAAAATTCATCCTCCTGCGTATACTCATGTACCTTTAGGATTGTTTTTTCAGGTAAAACCCAACATTTAAGTTTGACATTATTTGACAACTTTTTAGCGCCAAAGACGATTTTCTAAGTCTCTCATCTGACGTTCAAGGCGGTCTAGGCGTCCGCGTAACTCATCAAGTTCCGACTGACGGGGAACACCCACATCCTGCATTAAATTACGGAATTGGCGCTGCATCAGTTCTTCTAAACTGGTATGATCTAACCTTAGACCCTGCATCATATCGTCTACAAACCGTTTAGCTTGGTCTGTATTCATCGTCCCGTCTTTAACCCACTGATCCGTTGCTTCCTGCAATTTTTCGGCTACTAAGGATGTTGTTCCGATCCCAATCATCAGTAGTTGTCGCAGTAAGTTATTTTGATTATCCATTGTTTCTGACCTTATTAGGCTGCTAAAGTGCCAATATAAAGCTAGGCTTTATTTTTAGACTGGCTCACATTTTCTATTTTGTGATATTTTCCCCAAATTCGCAGATTCCCTTTTTGAAGTTTGAATCTTTACGATGTCCCATTGTCCCCGTTGTCACCAACCTGTTGACTCTCAAGCCGTTAGCTGTCCCCATTGTCAATATCAGCTTAAAGCGTTTGGACATCCGGGTATTCCCCTCTATCGTTCTACGGGGAAGGAATCTCTCTGTGAAACTTGTCTCTATCACGAGGATGATACTTGCAATTTTCCTCAACGTCCTTTTGCTCAGGAATGTACCCTCTATCAAAATCGTTCTGAACCGTTAATTTCTACTCCAATTAAACCTCAGCAAAATGTATCTGTTGCGCTCAGATTTTGGCTTCAACAGAATCTTGTTTGGGTCGTTGTTTTCGGGTTATTAATCATCAGTTTTATTATAACTCTTTTATAACCCTTTTTTGATTAACTTAAAAACTTTGTTGTTGGGCTTTAGTTCAAAGATTTAATGGCTAAAGCCCAACAACAATTAATATTTAGAAACAGGGTTTCTGGGATGTGCGATCGCATTATTAATTAAAATAATCAGGATTTGTACTCAAGTCAGCAGGTAAATCTACAGCACTTCCAATAACATCCAATTCCATCGCCAAATCATAACAACTTTTTTCAGGGATAAACTTCCGAATGTAACTTTCCAATGCTTCTATAATTAGTTCATGTTCTGATTTCTCCTGTAATTCGGCTAAAGTTTTTAGTTGTTCACTTAAAGTTTCACTAACTGGAATTGTAATTGAATGGGTTAGCATTGATTTTAAGTTCCTAATTTTTTATTACTCTAAATTTTTGCCTCCAGGTTGGGAATTTTATCCCCAAATTCATAAGCAGTTTCTAACCATAGGTGTTTTGCATCTTGCAAATTTGCCATAACTTCTTCCAGGGTTTCCCCTTGAGTTATACACCCTGATAAATCTTTGATTTCAGCAACATAACCCCCACCAGGTTCAGGATATAGTGTAATTGGATAAGGTAAATTTAAGTAATATTCTAAGGGTTTACTTTGTGTTTTTATGTTTTGCATACCAAATCTCCAAATCTAATAAACGTATAATCTGCTTGATATAGGTTCTTTTTACCATTTTACCACCTGTTTTAGGAACAACCAGATTTTGACCTTGATCATTACGGAAAATATGATGACTACCCGTTGAACGAATTTCTCGAAAACCGAATGCTTCTAATAAAGTGTTGATGTCTGAAAATTGGATTTCAGGAGGTTCAGCAAGAAGCCGTTCAACTAGCTTGAGAAGCTTCGTCATAGATTTTACATGAATTTTTTCAATTAATTTTAACATTTCAAATCTTTGCTAACAATCTAAACCCTGTAGGGGCGAGGCGCGCCCCATTGGTGTTAACTTAAGTTCCCCGCGCCCGGAACTAAAGTTCGGGCTAAAAGCTGAAGTCATCTAAAGATGACTAAGATCATTTTTCATTAACCCGTTTTAACGGGTTTTAGCTTTTAGCCTGAAATTTATTTCAAGGCTTTTGGCGTTAAGTTGACACGCTTTGGGCGCGCCTCGCCCCTACGTTGACTGTGGAATTTTATAGGGATAAATGCGATCGCATCTCCCAAATTTAAACCGTTAAACCTTCAATGTCATCCTGAGTGTAACGAAGTGAAGCGAAGGATCTCAAGAGTTATTTGCTGATAGCAGAAATCTCTATGAGATGCTTCACTACGCTGCGCTTCGTTCAGCATGACAAGGGGAAATGTATTAAGCTAATTTAGGAATAGGAATGATTTTATCAGGATCGCAAATATTCCGAACATCCGAAACAGGAATCAATAATCCTTCCTCTCCATTATCCATCGTTTTCAATTGAAATTGATGTTTTCGTGTTAAGGCTGACAGTTTTGAACGTTTGACTAATAGGATTTCTGAATCAGGAACAATAAATGCAAAATAATGAGCATTGGATTTATCACCCCAACCTGGATCACCTCGATGGTTTGTAATTTGAAAAAATAAATTCCCCCATTTTAGTGCTGAAGGCTGTTTTTTTACCTCAACTGAAATCGGACATTTATCAGGATGATTATATAATAGTAAATCGATTTCTTGTTCCTGATAATCGGGTCGGTCGGAAACATCAACAATCAACGGATAACCTTGTCTTTCGAGTTGATGCTGATAGACCTCTTCTAATTCAACTTGAGTAAAGCCTAACCAGATAAAAAATATAATCATTTGCCATTCTCCTTGTTTACCGATTGCGAGATTTTGAGAAAATTGGTATAATTGAGACATAGAATCTCCTCTCCAACTTTGTTGGATAACATTTTTTGCAATATCAAATATGAGCCTTGAAATCAATTTCAGGCTAAAAGCTGCAACCCGTTAAAACGGGTTTAATTTAGAATCCCTTATTTAATTATTTGAGCAGGTGATTCTCTTTAATATTAAACCTTGATGAGAAAAATGCGTCAAGGAAAGAATGCATGAAAGAATGCACTTTATTTTTGGGTTAGGGTAGACATCTTTGTTTTGCACATAAAAGCTATTGCTTTTTATGTAAATTGAGGAAAACAACGGAAAACGCCCAGCACAAATTCAGCCGCTCTATCGACACAGTGAACAAAGAGCGGCTGAATTTGGTGCTGAAAGGGCGTAACTTCGTTCAAATTCTCCTTAATCATAAAAGAGGGTTTATATTGCATTAGAAAATGGGTAATCATAGAATTGATGCGCTCCTCGTCACACACCTTAACAACCTTGACGTCCCTCCTTGCGGTAGGCTAGATCAAGTGACTTTATTTGCTTGTATTATTGCTTTAGTATGTCTGTATCTGCCCCGACTCGTACCGTCCGTATTGCATCCCGCAAAAGCCAACTCGCCCTAGTACAAACCTATTGGGTGCAGGAAGAACTTCAGAAACGCTTCCCCGATATCACCTTTGAAGTGCAAACCATGTCCACCCAAGGCGATAACATCCTGGATGTCGCCCTGGCTAAAATTGGCGATAAGGGACTATTTACCAAAGAATTAGAACTAGGGATGCTTGACCGCAGCAGCGATATTGCGGTGCACTCCCTCAAAGACTTACCGACTCGACTCCCGGAAGGATTAATGTTAGGCTGTGTCTCGGAACGCGAAAATCCCGCCGATGCGCTAGTCGTTCATGAAAACCACAAAGATAAACAACTGGAAACCCTTCCACCGGGTGCTATTATTGGTACTTCTTCCCTGCGACGCCTGGCTCAACTCAGATATCATTATCCCCATTTAGAATTTAAAGATATACGCGGCAACCTGAATACTCGTCTACAAAAATTGGATAATGGAGAGTATGATGCGATTATTCTAGCGGTTGCGGGGTTAACTCGTTTGGGAATGAGCGATCGCATTCATCAAGTCATCGCTCCAGAAATTTCTCTCCACGCCGTCGGACAAGGCGCGTTAGGAATAGAATGTCGAGAAGGAGATACCGATATTCTCGATATTATTAAAGTCCTCGAACACACTCCCACCGCCCAAAGATGTTATGCTGAACGGGCATTTTTACGCGAGTTGGAAGGCGGTTGTCAAGTTCCTATTGGCGTGAATAGTGCTATTAATGGCGACCAACTCACCTTAACGGGAATGGTGGCGAGTCTGGATGGAAAACGCTTAATTAAAGATATTGTCACGGGAAATTCACTGGATGCGGAAGAGTTAGGTATTCAACTCGCCCATAAACTCAAAGATCAAGGTGCCCAAGAAATATTAAACGAAATTTTTGCTGAAATTCAGCGTAGTTAGTTGACAAACAGGTTAGGTGTTGATAACTTTGGGCGGGGTTACCCATGAGTGTCAACTTAAGCCGAAAACCCGTGATTACAGCCGAGATTAGATCCCCCTAAATCCCCCTTAAAAAGGGGGACTTAGGGGGATNGGTTTCTCGGAGGTGTTGGTGGGGGGTGGGGGTCAGAAACCGGGTTTTCTATGTTCGATCCTGATAATTGCGATTATTGCGGATATTGCGGATATTGCGTTTATAGCTAAGTAGTGTTATGATGATCGTCATATATAGCAAGTCTATTTAAGTTATACAAATCAAACCCATGTACCAAACTCTTACCCCGTAAGCATAGCTATGATACAAATGATTTAGATCTGCTATATATGATTACTTTTTAGTTTAAGTAAAAATTATGTTGAAAAATAAATCAAACTGTGTGCAACTGACTGCATATCAAGAAGAAAGACAATCTATTGAACAGTTAGAACATCTTCTTGAAGCTAGTAATTCACATCCTCGACTTGTTGCTAGTACCGGAGAAGAAATTTTATTACCTAAATCAGTTTATGTTGCATTACGTCAAGTGGTTCACGCAATGGTTTTAGGGCAGTCCATTACTATTTTTCACCAGGAGGAGGAAATGACGACACAACAAGCGGCTGACTTTTTAAATGTATCGCGTCCTTATTTAATTAAACTGCTTGAACAAGGAGAAGTTCCTCATATTAAGGTAGGTTCACATCGGCGAATTCGGTTCCAAGATATTGCCACTTATAAACAACAACGAGACACAAAACGTCGTCAACATCTTAATGAAGTGACTGCTTTTTTACAGGACGAAGGCTTCTATAATCAGCAAAGTTCTGAGCTAATGCTGTAGAAGTCGTGAGTTTAATTATGGTCATAAGTAGGTAGTTATAGATATTTTTTATCAAAATTGCGATCGCATTACCTTCAAATAATTTCCCAAAACTGATCCTGATAAAAAACACGGTTTCTGTCTTTATCTTTCCTTCATTTCTTCGTGTCTTTGGGGTTATTTATACACTTAAAACAATAGCAAAAGATTACCAGAAACCGGATTTTTTACCCCGATTAATTAACCCACTTGTACCATCCCGTATTTACTGGTTAATTTATCTAACTGATTGACTAACAAACTCAGGAATAGTCCCACGTCGGTAACAACCCCAATAGACTCCACAGAGCCGCGATCGCTAAGTTTAGTCACCACCGCCGGGTTAATATCCACACAAACCATCTTCACCCCGGAAGGCGTCATATTACCAACCCCAATGGAATGTAGCATCGAGGACAACATCAGAATCATATCAGCGCCCTGCAACAGTTCCGCATAATGTTCTTGGGCCTTAATTAAGTCCATTTGCGTATCCGGTAGGGGGCCATCATCTCGAATCGAACCCGCCAAGGAGAAGGGAATATTATGTTTAACGCATTCATACATCACCCCACTCTTGACCAAACCCTGTTCAACGGCGGCGGCAATACTCCCATAACGGCGAACACTGTTAATCACTTTAAGGTGATGGCGATGCCCTCCTTTAACGGCGATACCTTGTTTCATATCGACACCGAGGGAGGTTCCCATGATCGCTTGTTCCATATCGTGAACGGCGATCGCATTTCCCCCTAATAACGCCTGCACATAGCCTTGGCGGATCAGATGGGATAAATGTTGTGCCCCTCCGGTATGAATCACCACCGGGCCAGCCGTCACGACAACTTTACCGCCTCGATCCCGAATTTGGCGCAGTTCCCAGGCGACCTGTTCCACAATTAACTCAACCCGGCGTTCACTGGAAACCCCAGCAGACATAAAGCTGAATTCCTGGGGTGCATTCCGAGCTTCCCGTGATTCGGTTTTGCGGATGGTGCGAAGACCAACGACATCCACAACCACCCGTTCTCCGAGTTTTAAATCCCGCAGAATCTTACATTGGGCGACTAGACCGTTGGGGGTTTCGGAAATGGCGATCGCACCGTCCATGCGTTGATTTTGTACGGTGATCCATTCTCCATTGACCCGAACTTCCGTGGGGTAAATCGTGGAGACGTAGAAATCATCAGGGCCAACACCATCTTGTTCAACAGGTTGTAAGCGGGCGTCGCGTTGGTCTTCTTCTAAGGACACCACGCCAATATCAATTAATTGGCTAATAATTTCTTCCATCACCTCATGGGAAGGAGCCGAAATTTTAATCTCGGCTTTCGAGGTGCTTTGGCGTTGTTCCCCTAAATTGAAGTTAAGGACTTTGAAACTCCCCCCGCCTTCAACCACTAAATCTAAGGCGCGGTTAATTAACCCAGCGTCTAATAAATGTCCTTCCATCAGGACGGTGTGGCTTTCAACTTTAACCACCGCATGACGATCGACAATCACGGGTTCAGTGACGCGCAGGGTTAAACATTTGGCAGCTCCGCCTGCTTTTAAAAACTCAGTTAAGGGAGTTTCTAGGACAGTAAAACCAGATTCTTCAAGTCTGGCTTTTAGGTTTTCGCTAACTTTATTCATAATCACCCTCTGATTGATATTGACGGTGTTACAAGCAAAGTTAACGGCGTCGGGTTCTTCTACAATAATCCGTTTTTCGGGAGGAATTCGCAGTTCAATTAAGCGATTTGAATAGGAATCAAAAGCGGGAGGATAATACATTAAATACCCGCCTTTTAAGGGACAGAAACAGGTATCCAGATGATAAAAACGTTCATCCATTAACCGCAAAGATAGGACTTCAATATCCAGCCATTCGGCAATTAGGGGGTGAGAATCGAGTTCAGACCGGAAGCCATATCCCGCCCATAAATAGCGTCCTTCCCGGTCAAATAAAGCATCTCCAGCACCTTCAAAGGGGAGGTCTTTCGGGAGTTCGTGAACGGTAAATCCTTGACTTTCAAACCAGGTTTTGAAATAGGGTTCTTCCCCCTGACGTTCTTTATGATAAAAACGACTAAGAACGACGGTTTTATCGAGCACTAACCCGGCGTTGGCGGTAAATACCATATCCGGCCAACCTTTGGCGGGCGTTACTAAGTCAACAATGGCGTGTTCTTTGATAAGATGGTACAAATTTTGCCATTGGTCTCTAGCCTTGTCAAAGGAGGATTTGTGGATATTCCCCTCCATCCAAGGATTGATTACATAGTCCACGTCATAGTGGTCTGGAGAACACATCAGAAAGCGAATTGATTCTGTCATTTTAGATAAAATAGGGTAGACGCTACGGTTTTCTACCGATAAGAGATTTGAGTCACTACAAAATCCCACTTCTACGGTTGAGAAGGGGGTTTTGGTTCTATAAAAAGCCAACTGTTAATTATATCATCCGAATGTGGACAAGCCTTGCGATTCAATGTGAGGAAAACTTGACATGAACTCATGTATCACATTGATTTCTGTTTAATCGGTTTGAAAAAAAGTGGTTTCATTTTCTTGAGTCCGTAGTAAAATAAAATTTTATACCGCTACCCACGATTTTTTTTGTTCAAAGTACGACTCAACGCTTAGAGGTTGGGAACAGTTTTGTATACCCAGACAATTTTAAGAGGATTAAATGATGTCTTCAGATAATTTAGCAATTTTTCAAATGACAACTTGTTCTCTGAATCATGAGGAGAAAACAGGTAAGGTTTTAGCGATCGCAACCTATGGAGATAGACGAAAAATTGTCTGTTTTCAAGTTGATAGTATGGATCAAGGTCAATGGCTTCCTGCGACTGCGTTATTAGATTTTGTTGATGAACCCGTTTCTCTGACAAAAACAGAAATTGAAGCAGAAGTTAAGGAAGATATTAATAAATTAGGTCAGTTTTTGGCAGATCTCAAAAAAATTCTAGATAAAGCTACTGAAGACATTCAATGGACTCTAGAACAAGCCAAAAAAACAGTAGAAGAAAGCTTTAAAGTATCAAGTAAAGCGGTTGGGTATACAACTCAACAAATTACCAATATCCTTAATGAAATCACTAAAACATCAGAACAATTTGTTAAACAATTACTGCAACAAATCATTAACTATTGGAATGAATATTGGAAAGAAAGGATTTTAGAGTGTATTTTGAGTATGGATCTAGCGGAAAAAGCACTTACTATTATTAGTAAAGTCAAGAAAAATAATCCGAATTTTTCAAGTAGCAAAATAGCTCAAAATGCCATCTATGAAAAACTTTTGTATTCTTTAATTATTGGTATGGGTAGTGCAGTCCCAGGATCTACCCTAGTTGTAGACTTAAGTTTTACGACACCCTTATTAATTCAAATGGTTTATGAAATTGCTTATGCTTATGAGCAAGATATTAAATCCTCTGAATCAATACAGGAGATTGTAGCAATTTTAGGTTTAACTTTGACCGTTGATAATTTACCCAAAATGGGTTTAGGATTTTTACTCAAACATACTCCGATCGCAAGTTGGGCAATTAATCCAATAATTAATGCAACCCTATTTTTAGGGGTTGGATATGCAGCTTGTCAGTATTATGAAGTGAAATTAACTGGTAAAGATCCTCTTTCACAAGAAACTTATCAAGAGTTAATTGCTGAAGTTAATAGCTATTTTGATCAATTAATTACCGAAGGTAAGAAAGTTCAAGAAATAGTCAATCAAGCAATTGCTTTAAAAGATAAGTTACCAGCAGCAACTTAAGAATAATCGAGGTTGATTTACTTGAAATAAGAAAATTAACCTCAATTTTAGTTTGTTGCCCTGAAATAAATTTCGGGCTAAAAGCTCAAACCATCTAAAGATGGTTAAAAATTCCCAAAATAACCCGTTTTAACGGGTTTAAGCTCTAAGCCGGAAATTGATTTCACGGCTCTATCTGGATGGGAAAGGTTGAGCTTTTAACTTAACCCGCTCAAAATCTGAGTTACCCTGAAATAAATTTCGGGCTAAAAGCTCAAACTATCTAAAGATAGTTAAAAATTCCAAAAAATAACCCGTTAAAACGGGTTTAAGCTCTAAGCCGGAAATTGATTTCACGGCTATATTTGGATGGAGCAGATTGAGCTTTTAACTTAACCTGCTCCCAATCTGAGAGTTGCCCTGAAATAAATTTCGGGCTAAAAGCTCAAACTATCTAAAGATAGTTAAAAATTCCCCAAATAACCCGTTAAAACGGGTTTAAGCTCTAAGCCGGAAATTGATTTCACGGCTCAGAGCTTAAAGCATCTAATCCTTGTCTTGATAATCTGGTTCTAAACCCAAAATTGTAGTCCCATAAGAATGATGTTCTTTTTGATTATTCACATAAGCCTTTGCATCTTCCAATTGCTTACCTCCTAATGTCAAAACCCCATACCCATGTTGCCAACTAAACCCTAACCCCGAAGTTGAAGGCGTATGATTCAAATGATAAGCACTACTCCCTTTAATCGTTTTGACAAATTCAGAAACCGATAATTTTGGTGGAATAGAAACTACAAGATGAATGTGATCCTCCACACCCCCAATTGCATGAACAATACACCCCAGATAATCGGCTTTACCGATCATATAACCATAAAGTTCTGATTCTCGATCAGCCGTTATCAAAGGTTGTCGATTTTCTGTTGCCCAAACTAAATGATAATAGGTACGCCAAAACGCCATATCAAATCCATCAATACCGTCTTCTCAGAATACAGCTAATTTTTAAAATAGTGAAGAAGTTGGGTTTCCTTCCTCAACACAACCTAAAATTTATGTTAAAATTGTTTAAACGTCTTTAAACTATAAATAGCTTATGAAAAATCCCAGTAAGATTTTAAATCAGTTAAAAATTTTAAAAGCACTCTATAGCCAAGAAAATCAAAATGAACTTATTGAACGTTACTTAGATGAAATTATCACCCATGAAATTAATATTGCTCAACAACAGATAGCCGAAATTGAAACGGATTTAAAACAATTTGAATATCAATATCAAATGTCATCAAAAGATTTTTATCGGCGATTCAAAAGGGGAGAATTAGGTGATGACATAGATTTTGTAGAGTGGAGTGCTTTTTATCAAATGTGGTGTTCTGCTCAGAAACGCTTAAAACTTATACAACCTTAGCCAAAATGATAATTTCAGAACAGTATATTAATGACTATTATCGAAGTGATTGATCAGATAGCGTTAGAGATTAATAATATTTCTGATTTGAGTTAAAAACAAAAAAACCCGAATTTGAGACAGAAATCCCTGTTAAAATAATTGGCTGAAATTCTAACTTAATGCAGATGACAGTAAGGTCTATCTGTGTATCAATTCCTGAGTGATAATTTCAGCGTATGGTTTCATCAGAAGATAGAACATTTTCCCACCCTGACAACAACTCTCCTGACTATTTTAGAAACGAACTGATGAACTGAATACAAGTCAATTACCGGGATTCAATAGTTGATCACAAGCACTAGAGGAAAGCAAGAAAGAGTTTTCATTCCTTTAAGCTTGTTTAGGAAATCGTTAAATTCTGGAAAAGTTAACGCTTCTCCATCACAATAGAAATATTGATAGCCATATTAAATGATGACCGTTTACTCTCTGAGTGTGATGTGAGGGCAAGGAAATCACGGCAAATTTGCATATCCGGTGGAATGACCCAGACAGATAAATGTACTGTTCACACACAGCTTAGGGATTTATCCGTTTCCTGTAGGGAGTTTACACCCAGACGCTGTAAGTAGATGATCTCATCTGGAGGATTTACGTTTTATGTCTCCCCAAGCTGACCTCCAAACCTTTATTCAGGTCGTACCTGTTTGTCGCCATGATGCTCCCCTAGAGGCGTTACGGTTTATTTTTGCTCAGGGTAACTGTGAACTGGTCGTGATTGTCAACGCCCAAAATCATCCCTTGGGAATGATTTCTCTGCATCGGTTCCTTCCCCATCTCCTCAATCGTGTCAATACGTTCTCCCATTTTGTCCAACCTGCGAACCCCGCAGAACATCCAGAAGTCCCCAACACCGAACCCTCACTCCCCGATGTGTTTTCTGCCTTAATCGAGCCTCTGATTGGAGTTCCATCCCATTTAAGCCTAGAAGAATTTTGGCTGTATTTGCAATATCAGAGTTTCCATCCTGTGATCGAAAATCCTCAACATCAAAGTGTACCCCTAGCTTTAGTGAATCAGAGGGGAGAATTTATTGGGTTAATCAATAGTTTACAGGTGTTGGGATATTTAGCGAAACATCCTCAACGGTTTACCCAAGTTCAACAACCTAGACCTTCCCCTCTAGGTAATTCTGACTTCAATGCAGAACCCCAAGAACGCTTAGACCGTTCATCGGCGGGAAATTTTCCCATGTCTGAGCGTTTAATTCGGTTTTTGGATGAACTACCGATTCCGTTAATGATTCAAGGCGATGATGGCAGTATCATGGGTCAAAATTTAGCATGGCGATCGCTAATTGGCCGAGGATCAGAATTAGTGCAGGAAGTTGCTGAATCTGTAACCCGTTGGTCTGAAACAACGGCGTTTTTCCCTGCTGAAAAATCCCCGACTCCGCCCTTAGAAACCTCTGTAGATTCTGGATTTTCGACCAGCCGTTTAACAAATATTTCTCAACCTTTAACCTCGAATACACCCTCCTTACAAATGCCGAATTGGTGTCAATTAGGCAGTCAACCCGATACTTATATTTGTATTTGTCCCATCAGCCACAATCAAGAACGGGTTTGGCAATTTACCCGTCAACGGTTAAACCCGGAATGGGAGATGGCTTTATGTTTAGCCAATGGCGAAAATGACCTGTGGTTAGTATTAGCTCAAGACATTACAGAACAGCATCGAGTCGCCCAAGAACTAACAGCAAAAAATACCGATTTAATTCAACTTAATCGTCTCAAAGATGAGTTTATGGCTTGTATTAGTCATGAATTAAAAACGCCCCTTACCGCAGTTTTAGGCCTATCAAGTTTGTTAAAAGATCAAGCATTAGGAGAACTCAACGAAAGACAAGCCCGTTATGCCCAACTCATTCATAAAAGTGGTCGTCATCTGATGCTCGTAGTTAACGATATTTTGGATTTAACCCGAATAGAAACCGGACAGCTAGAATTAGTCTCGGAACCTTTACAAATTCAGGCAGTTTGTGAACGAGCTTTTGAAATGACACTTCAACAATATCAAAGCCAAGATAAATCCGATATCAAACTCCAAGCGGAAATCCTAGCCCAAACCAAAGGTCGATTTACCTTAGAGATTGAACCCGGTTTAGAAACATTAGTAGCTGATGAACTCCGTTTACGACAAATGCTAGTCAATTTGTTATGTAATGCCCTGAAATTTACCCCCGATGGCAGTGAATTTGGTTTAAAAGTTGGTCAATGGGAAAACTGGATTGCTTTTACCGTTTGGGATCAAGGAATTGGGATTCCTGATGATAAACAACATCTGATTTTTCAAAAATTTCAACAACTGGAAAGTCCCTTAACTCGTAAATTTGAAGGCACAGGATTAGGGTTAGTTTTAACTCAACGTTTAGCACGACTTCATGGGGGAGATGTTAGCTTTATTTCTAAACTCGATAAAGGCAGTCAATTTACCTTATTATTACCGCCCAGTCCCCCCCGTTGCAATTGGGAATTAGGCAATAAGATCAGTAGTGAAGAAACAGGATTTTCGTCTTCTGCTCATTCAACTTTCCCTCAACAATCTCGTTTAGTATTAGTTGCAGAAACCGTTCCCCATTTTATTCAAACCTTGAGTGAACAACTCACCCATTTAGGTTATCGGGTCGTGATTGCCCGTTCAGGAACAGAAGCGGTTGAAAAAGCCCGGCGCCTACAACCAAGAGTGATTTTGCTCAATCCTTTAATTCCTTTATTGTCCGGTTGGGATGTGTTAACCCTATTAAAAACCGATGTTCAAACCCATCAAATTCCGGTAATTGTTACTGCAACTTTAGGGGATAAACAACGGGCAATAGTGAATCATTGTGATGGCTTTCTCAATCTTCCGGTTCAAGGTTCAGAGTTAGAAAAATTGCTAGGGGAATTGTTACCAGAAGTTTCATCTTCTGTTCCTCAACCGTTAATGATTCTTTGGTTAAGTTTATCGGGAGATCAACATAACTTAAGTTCAACAGAAACACTAGGAAATAAAAACTCAATTTATCATTCAGCTTTATTTTTATCTCAGTTTTCCCATTGTCGAATTTTAGAAGCGGATGATATTAATCAAGCCGCCCTGATTGCTCGAATTTGGCATCCAAATGTGATCGTTTTAGAACGAGATACAGCCGTTAAAAATCCGTTGAATCTGCTGAATGAAATTAGTCTTCAAGAAAGTTTAGCCCATTTACCCATTGTCACCCTAGACCCTGTAACCACTCAAGTTGCTAATCAAGTTAAAAACTTATCAATTTTTCCCTGTTTAGCGAGTCCGTCTGAAGACTCCACAAAGAGTAAAATCTTTTCTCTCTCCATGAGTTCAGCTTTATTAGAAGTGATCCAAATTGCCACTCGTTTAAGTTGGAAACCGAGTATTTTAGTTGTGGATTCTTCTGTTTTACCGCAACAACAATTAGGTAATCGTTTAAAAACTAATCACCGAAATTCAAAACCAACATTTAAGCCCAAAGTAACAACCTCATCTTCCCAGATAAACTATTCCACTTCTATCAAGCCTTCAACGGTTAATTCTGACAATCTTGATTCCTCTTATAATACTAATCTGAAAATTGAGCAAGCCTTAGTTCAATATATTGAAATTGCTGGATTTCGCAGTATTATGGGCAAAGGTTGGGAAGAAATTCTTCAGAAAATTCAATGCAAAAGTTTGGATTTAATGTTAATTTGTTTTGAAGAAAAATCTTTTACTAATCTGGTTGAAGCCTTATCCGTTTTAGAAAAAATGGAAGCCAAAATCCCGGTGATTATTTTAGTAAAATCGGAGGTAAAGTTCAAAGGTAAAGCTGTAGAAAAAAAACGTAAACTTAAATCCTCATCTCCTGTTGAATTACAGGATTGTATTGGGGATAAAATCGCTATTCATCTCCAAAACTTTACCGCTAGTTTTCCCGTTAAAGTGTTACCCTTTAATCTCTCAGTAGAGTCTCTTTTAGAAGAAATTAAAATTCTATTAACTCACCTTCAACCTTAGAAACCAAAGGATTACAGTTGTAGAGACCGATCATGGCGCGTCTCTACTAAATCCTGTTCCCTATTCCCTATTCCCTATTCCCTATTCTAAGAGTGCGTAGCCCTATAGAGTTTAAATTCGTAACAGTTTAATCCCTAATTTCACCCATCAACTTTAGTATCTGTTAACATTGTGATTAAATCATTGGGGCGCATTTTACAACAAAGTTATTTAGAAGACTTAAACCCGTATTCCGAAAAAATTGATCCCACTATGAATCAACCCTTATTTCCGATGAAACCCCAATTTAACTTAACATCAAATCTTCTGTTCAATCAACGTAGAATTATATCCCTACTCGGTGGAGTTTTCGCCCTAGCTATGACTTCCTTTCCAGTTCAAGCCGCTGAGAAGGTGTCTTTAGCCTTTGGACAAGCTAAAATATCCGTATCGGTAAAAGCCTTAGAAACCTATGCCAAATCAGGAACTATTGAGCCGGAATTAAAAAGTTTTTTACTCTTATTAAATTCCGAAGATCAACAGCAATTTAAAAATGTGTTGCTTGACAAACATCAAATAGACTCCGTGATGGTTTCTCAATTTTTAAACTCCCCCACAGGTGCGTTATTTCTAAATAAACTCGGAGATATTATTGAATCGGAAACCGATTCGCTAAATTTATCAACCGTTGAAAATGGTTCTCAAGCAATTAAAATTGCTTTAATCAGAGCGAATCAAGATGCAGAAGGAATTACCTTACTGAATATTTTACGTCAATTTCCTAGCCCAGAAATTCAACTGAATACCCAAAAAATATTTCAACTGCGAGAACAACTCAATACCCAAGTTCAACAAACAAATTCTGTGATTACAGAAATTGTAAAATTATCATTAGAAGAATCAACCTTATCCCCTACCGTTAATTTTAGTAAAAAACCGGATTTGAGGCAGGTTGGTGATTTTGATGTTACCCAGAAAACCTTAACTTTAACTGACCCCAAACGTCAGCGAAAATTAACGGTAGATCTTTATATTCCCACCCCACTCAGTACCGTAAAACGGGGAAAAACTAATGCAATTCCCGTGATTATTATTTCCCATGGATTAGCTGCTAATCGCACAAATTACAGTTATTTAGGTCAACATTTAGCCTCACAAGGATTTTTTGTTGTCCTCCCTCAACATCCAGGAAGTGATACCAATCAACTCCAAGCTTGGCTATCCGGTCAAGCATCCGATGGATTTCAAGTCAGCGAATTTATTGACCGACCCCTAGATATTCACTTTTTACTTGATGAATTAGAACACCTGAATACAATGGAATTTCAGGGTCAATTAAACCTTAAAAAAGTAGGGGTAGCAGGGCATTCTTTTGGCGCTTATACCGCCTTAGCCTTAGCCGGAGCAGAACTAGATTTTAATAACTTAAAAAAAGAATGTACCTCGACGTTTAATTCCGTTAATTTAGCTCAAATCTTTCAATGTCGAGCTTTGGAATTACCTCAAGAAAAATATCAGTTTAGAGATCAACGAGTTCAAGCAATTTTTATCATCAATCCAGTTAATAATAGCATTTTTGGACAACAGAGTTTAAGCAAAATTCAGATTCCGGTATTCTGGAAAACCAGTGGTAAAGATAACGTTGCTCCTGTTGCGTGGGAACAAGTTCGATCCTATACTTGGTTAACAACACCCAATAAATATTTTCTTTTAGCAGAAGGTGATCACCATATTTATCTTAATTTAACCGCCATGAATCAAAGCGTTAGTGCCTCTTTAAAAGAAATTGTAGCCCCAGTTCCCGAACCTGTAAATGACTATATTCGTGCCTTTAGTCTGGCTTTTTTTGAGGTTTATATTGATCAAGATTCCACCTATCAGCCCTACTTACAAGCTACCTATGCTAAAACAATTAGTCAAGAAGCCTATCCCCTGAGTTTAGTACGTTCTCTCTCCTTAGACCAATTTCTTCAAGCGGTAAAACACGTTAAAACGCCAGGAAATTCACACAATAATTAAAGGTTAAATTGTCAATATAAACATTTTATTAATAGGTAAGTCCTCTATGCGATGGTTATCATCTTTTGCCTTAACAATAGCGTCTATCCTCTTGGCTAATCTCCCCGGAGTGGCAGCAGAATCTATTGTTTTCCCCTTGGGAAAAACCCATATTTCTATATCCCTTGATTCCTTAGAAAATTATGCCAACCAAGGCACAATTAACCCGAAAGATCCCTTGGCTACCTATCTAAAATTATTGAGTCCTGAGCAACAACAAAGTTTACGACAACTCTTACAAATCCATTATACCCATCAAGACATTTCTACTGAACAATTTTTCAATTCCCCCTTAATTCTGGCATTTTTAACCCCTCTCGGAAATATCATTCAAACTCAGTCTGAAGAAAATGGAGCCGATGCGATTCGGACTGCTCTAGTTGAAGTTTCTAATACACCCAATGGTTTTACTGTTTTAGAGGTTATACGTCAGTTTCCAAGTCCAGAAATTCGCTTAAATATGGAAAAAACCTTAGAAGTTTTAACGAAAGTTTTTGCCTTTATTCGACAAACCTATGGGGTAACACAATCTTTAGAAGCTTTATCGAAAATAGAAGCCGAAAAAGCTGATTTTACTGATTTTAGTAAAATCCCTGATTTACGACAAGCCGGAATATTTAAGATCAATAAAAAAACAATAACTGTTAATAATCCTCACAATAATCGTCAGTTTGATGTTGATCTTTATTTACCAGAAATTCCCCCGAATTCCCCTAAAAGTTCGGCTGTATTATCCTTTCCTGTGATCATTATTTCTCATGGATTAATTTCTGATCGCTCCCGCTTTCAAAGTTTAGCTCAACATCTTACTTCCTCTGGTTTTGCGGTTGCTGTTCCCCAACATCCAGGGAGTGATTACCAACAATTACAATCCTTACTTCAAGGAGAAGTTAAGGATTTATTTGAGCCCGAACAATTTATTGATCGACCCAGAGATATTACCGAACTTCTCAATCAATTAGAAAAACTTAATATCAGTGAATTTAACCATCAATTAGACCTACAAAATGTTGGCGTATTGGGTCATTCTTTAGGGGGATATACGGCTCTGACTTTAGCGGGAGCTACCCTCGATTTTACCCAACTCAAAACCGACTGTCAACAACAAGATATTCCCTTAAATCTCTCCATCTTTCTTCAGTGTCGAGCATTAGAACTTCCCCCAGAAAATTATCGCCTACAAGACCCTAGAGTCAAAGCTATTTTTATATTAAATCCTGTCAATAGTAGTATTTTAGGAAAATCAGGTTTAAGTCGGATTCAAGTTCCTGTTTTCATTTCAGCAAGTACAGCAGATTTTTTAGCTCCGGCTATATTAGAGCAGTTAAAATCCTTTACTTGGTTAACAACTTCTCATAAATATTTACTTCTCCAAAATCACGCCAATCATTTTTATGATATTACCGAACAAAACTCTTCTAAAATATCAGGAATTTCTGAATTTATTACCCCAGTATCAGAGATTACTAGACATTATATTAAAGCGTTTAGTACGGCATTCTTTAAAACCTATTTAACTCAAGATTCTGAATATAAACCCTATCTTAATGCGGCTTATGCTCAAAGTATTAGCGATCCAGCTTATCCCCTCAGCTTAATTCAATCTCTGACTCCTAACCAATTAACGAATGCCATCAATGGTGTAACCTCTGATCAAAAATAAAATTATTCAAAACAATTGACAAAACTTCGATTTTAAGGGTATTATATTTTAATAAATATTATCCAGCTATTCCATGTTAAAATTCTTAAAAAGTGGGGGTAATTATCAACCTCATAAACAGAATAAAACGATTCGCTCTATCTCTAATCCCTTTTTTGAATTTTGCTTAGGAATAGCATCAGTTTTAATCGCCACA
The DNA here is from genome assembly GCF_900010725.2 of Planktothrix serta PCC 8927. Classification (NCBI taxonomy): domain Bacteria; kingdom Bacillati; phylum Cyanobacteriota; class Cyanophyceae; order Oscillatoriales; family Microcoleaceae; genus Planktothrix; species Planktothrix serta. The sequence continues at coordinate 47,132 of NZ_LR734880.1, forward strand.
ACCCATTCAGCGATCGCTGCCGAAACAATTGCTATCCGGTATAATATTAGCAAAGCATTTATTTCCGTTAAAGACCTAGAAACCTTTGCAAAAACCGGAGATGTTTCCCCAATTTTATCAATTTATGGAAAAGCCTTAAAAGTTGAAGATGGCGAAAAACTACGTCAACTTTTACTAACTCCCATGACCGCCAGCCCTTGGAGTATTGAACAATTTAATAATACTCCAATGGGGATGACAATTTTAACTCGCTTTGGGAATTTCATCCAAACAGATAATGATCAAAAGGGTGTAAATGCGTTAAAATCTGCGATTAATCAAGCCTCTAATCTTCCGGGGGGTTTGACTTTACTGGGTGTTTTACAAAAATTTCCGGGTCAAACCCTAGAAATTGATGTCAACTTTGCTATTACAGCAATTCGAGATTTATCTCAAGTTATTTATGAAGATAAATCTGTGATCAATTGGATTAACCAACAGGCGAAAACACAAATCGATAATCCTGCTATTAATAACCGACCGACTCAGTTGAAAGATCCGGGTACAATTCAATGGAAAAAAGAAACATTTACTTATGAACATCCTCAACGAAATATATCTTCTCCCGTTGATGTTTATATCCCCCAAGTTTCTACTTCCACCCCCGTGATTGTGATTTCTCATGGTTTAGGTTCCGACCGAACAACCTTTAAATATTTAGCAGAACATTTAGCCTCTCATGGGTATTTTGTTGCAGTTCCTGAACATTTAGAAACCAGTTCTACTGGGTTAGCTAATTTCTTAGCAGGGAATGCTCCTCCTCCGGGCCCAGAAGTTTTTATTAATCGCCCATTAGATATTACTTCTGTCCTCAATCTTTTAGAAAAAAAAGCAAAAAGTTCTGCTTTTCCCAGTGAATTACAGTTAAATAATGTCGGTGTTTTAGGTCAATCCTATGGCGGTTATACGGCTTTAGCGTTAGCGGGAGCAGGGTTTAATACCACGAAAATTAATCAGGAGTGTGAACAATCAGCCAACCGACAACTCACATTAAATATTTCAATATTACTGCAATGTCAAGCCACTTCTATTGCAAATAAAGGTTATGATCTTAAAGATGAACGAGTCAAAGCAATTATTGCGATTAATCCGATTACCAGTGTTGTTTTTGGTCAAGAAGGGATGAGTAAAATCCAAATTCCAGCCTTAATGATTGGCGGAAGTGATGATTATATAGCCCCCGCAGTTCCTGAACAAATTAATCCCTTTTCTTGGTTAACCAGCCTCAATAAATACTTGATATTATTAGATCGAGGAACCCATTTTTCCTTCTTAGAACCCGGAGAAGAATCCGTGCTTCCGGTGCCCCCTCAACTCATTGGCCCTGATCCCGAATTAGCTTTTCCCGTGTTGAAAGCGATCAGTCTGGTATTTTTTAATAGTTATATTCGCAATCAAACCGAATATTTACCCTATTTGAATGCAGGTTTTATTCAAGGAAATGAAACCACTCCTTTTAATTTAAGTATTGTTAATTCTTTAACTCAAGAGGAGATTCAATCAGCAATTAGTCAACACCGCTAATCATTCCTCGTCGGGTGCGTAGTCCCTATTGATTGAGGATTGCTGTCCAAATCCGTTGTATAAATGGCTTGAAACCCCATTCATCGTAGGGTGCGTAAGCGCAGCGCACGCACCATCTAACATGAAATTCAAAAATATTTGCTCTTGATGATTACATCATAATTCTATCAAAGAAATGGTGCGTGCGGCTTCGCCTTACGCACCCGACGCTCCTAATTCTTAATTCTCCTTTTATTCTGCTATTAAAACTTGCTCAACGGTTAAATTGAGGTCGGGGAATAGTTGACAAATAATTTGTTGTTGACCTGTAAAAACAGTATTCTGATAACTTCCATTCATCAAAAAATTAACAATAACTTGCTCTGTTAAAGGATCAATAATCCAATATTCACAAATCCCAAATTCAGCATATTCAGTCATCTTTTTAACATAATCTCGGTTTTCGTTATCTTCCCCTGGACTCACAACTTCTACTACTAATAAAGCCGGAACTTCCAGAATGGCTGATTTTTTAAACTGTCGTAACCGTCGCCAATCTTCTCCTTGAATAATAGCAATATCTGGTTGTCGGGAGCGACTTAATCTAGTTCGTATCCCCACATCTCCCTGTTTTACTTTTAAATCTAAATTCCGTCTTTGAATTTCCTGATAAAAACAGATAAACAAAAACCCGATAATATCAGAATGAATCGGACTCGCAGGTGTCATTGGAATTAACACCCCATCTTCAAGTTCATAACGATTATCTGTTCCGTCATCGTAGGTTAAATACTCCTCAAACGTTAACTTTACAGGGGTCTGAGTCATGTTGTCACCTCAACTTTCCAACGTCCGTTTTCTATTAACTTAATTAAACCGTAGGGTGCGTAAGCGGAGCGCACGCACCATCCCATCTAACTTAATTAAACCGTAGGGTGCGTAAGCAGAGCGCACGCACCATCTAACATCAAATCCAAAAATATTTGCTCTTGATCATTACATCATAATTCTATCAAAGAAATGGTGCGTGCGGCTTCGCCTTACGCACCCTACGCTCCTTCATTGCATCAAAGAAATGGTGCGTGCGGCTTCGCCTTACGCACCCTACAATTTTAATTTTTAATTCTTCTTTCTCCATAACGCAATAACATCTCAATACTCGCCAAACGATTTCCCCAACTCGAAACTTGATAGGGACGTTCTAAGGCTTGTAAACGCATAGAAATTTGGAATTGTTTTTGAAAGGTTGCTAACTTTTGTTGAGCTATTCCTAAAGTTTGAGGAGAGGGATTATCCTCTAATTGTTTTAAAGTTTGTGCTAAATCTTCCGCTTGGGTACTTAAGGCTTTTAGTTCCCCATCTCGAATCCAAAGCTGCTCATTGGCTAACAGAAAACTCCACTCTCGTTTTAACGCTAAATAGCGAGCCTGAGCCGATGCAAAAGGCTGTCGATAGGGAATTGGAGGTTGAGTTTTTGCAGAAGAATTTTGAGTCCGGCGAAAATAGTTTTGTAAATTATTACCAATGGTTTCAACGGCAAAAATTGAATAACCTCCGGTGGGTAAATCCCGTAAGGATTGTAATTGATCAATTGCTACAATTTCAGGAAGATTCAATAATTTAATCGCCGGACTAATTAACGCCGAACCTAACCGTTGTTGCTGGGTTAAAGGCTGAGTAATTCGTTGTAAACGATTGGTATCCATCGCATAAGTCATGGGAACAATTAAATCGACATAGCCTTGTTTTGCCCAAACTTCCCACTGTTGTTGAATTTTCAAAATCCTTTCCTGTTCAGGATGGGAAAACACCGCAACGGATAAAATTACATTCGGTTTTTGTTGCTTTAAAAATTGTGAAACTTCCGCGACAAAGGATGTGACTTGATTGGTTTTAAATTGTAACCATTGATTCCATAATTGATGATTTTTCGGCGTAATATTAACGGGGTCAACTCCTGTTAATTGTTGAAATTGTTCCCGTCCGGCTCTCCCATATCCATAGGTGTAATTTCCGCTTGGGTCTTGGAAGGGATAGCGAATATAATCTAACTGTAACCCATCCACATTATAGGCTGTAATTTCATTAATTAAACGCAGAATATAGGCTCTGGCTTCTCGGTTCGCTGGATCGAGATAAACTTTGCGATCGCGGCTATTTCTTAACTCGCCATAATTATTAATATTCACCCAATCAGGATGGGCTTGAATTACCGGACTTAAAAAACTACTGGGTTGTCCTAAAATTTCATTATGACGGTCATTTCCTACCGCAAATACCCAAATCCAAGCGTGTAATTCTATCCCCCGTTCATGGGCTAATTTCACCGCCGATTCTAAGGGGTTCCATCCTCGAATTAAGGGGTTTTGTTGAGGAGCAACACGACTAGGATAAATGGGATAACCTGCATTCAAAGTTTCAAAATAAACCGTATTAATTCCCGCCGCCGCTAACCGATCAAAGACTTGTGCTAGTCCGGCTTCACCGCCAGCTTTAACAATCGTTCCTCGGTCTAACCAAACCGCCCGAATTTCTGCTCCTAATCGTTCTCCTTCTGTGGGATAATGTTGCCATAATTGTTGACGAATTTCTAACCATTGCCGACGAGCTTCTGCCCAATTTTGCTGCGCGACTAATTGAGGAAAATCCTTAATCACTTGTCGAGCTTTCGTCATCATTTGATCTGATTGTTTGAAAATAGAACTGGTTAAACTTCCTCCAGATCCTGCCATTAATTGAGTAGAAGCTACCTGTAAATTAATCGGAACATTACCTGAATTAGAGGCAATTAAAGCATTCTCAAAACGTCCTAATAAATCGACTAATTCCTGACGCATTGCGATCGCCGTTAATTCCTCAATCGGTTCATTTCCGGGCTGTACAACTAACCCCGCCGGGGCTGTTTGTTCAGAAGGATCAATAAAACTATTGGGAATGGCGGGAGTATTCGGTAACGTCCGAGTCGCCGTTCTCGTTGGGACAGGGGGCGGTGTGGTTGTACGAGGGGCCGAAGGGGGTACTTGGGGAACTATTGGGGGTGCGACGGGACGGGACGCCGGGACAGTCGCTGCTTGCTGTAGCGTTGGTGTGATTGGTTGGGGCAGGTTTGTGGGGTTGGGACGGGTGGCTACTGGTGGCTCCGGTTTGGGGTTGGGACGGGTGGCTACTGGTGGCGGTGGTTTGGGGTTAGGACGGGTGGCTACTGGTGGCGGTGGTGGGGAAGTGGGAACCAGACGGGTAACAGGTGCGGGTGGCGGGACAACGGGAGAACTAGCGACGGGAATAGTCGAGGTTGCACCTAAACCATGACGACTGACGGCGGCTTGTAACCAAGCAATATCAACCTCCGTTGAGGATTGACTTCCCCAACGCCAGCCTAAATAGGTCGCTTTTTGGGTGGTAATGACGGCCGGAGAACTGCCACTGGCTTCCCAAATGCCTGCGGTATAACTTTCTAAGGTGGTGGGAATCAAAACCCCTCCTTCAACAGCGTTAGAATTTTGTTGAATTGGCCCCCAAGTGGTGAGGGTCGGGCAAAGGGTATCTCGACTGCGACAGCGATTTTTAGCAATTTGGGGTTTAGCGGGAACGTTGAGGGGAAAGGCCCAATAGGAACCTAAAATCGATCGCAACAGTTGACGAACTAACGGGGTAGACCGTTCTCCCACCGGGCCACTCGCAATCACCTGTCCCCCTTGTTTAGCCCAATCTTGTAGAACTTTGGCTTGTTCGGTTTTAATAACGGTTGTATTGGGTAGGAATAAAACTCGAATTCCTTGCAGATCAGCAACGGTTTTAATATTGTTTAAATCGATAGTTTGATAGGGAATTCGACTGGCTTTTAAGCGTTGTTCAATGCTATTCCATTCGGCGAGTTGTTCGGTATCACGAATTACCCCTAACGTCACGTTGGCTTGGCTGAGGGAGGTTAGGGGAATCGATAACTGTAAAATTGTACTGGCAAGGGTTCCCAGAAGAATCTGTTGGAAAAACGTTTGCGATCGCCGTTGAACCATTGGTTTCGATTAATTTTTTAGTGATTAAATAAACTGAAAGGCTGTATCATAAATAGACAGAATTGTCAAGTCTATTTTTCTAAGCTAAACCTTAAATTCTGCCTAGAAAAACCTGATTCCAATTCGATGCCCCTAAAATTGGATAAGCGCTAAACAAACCTTCACCATTTTACAAGGTATTCTGACATCAAGGAAGGGTGACTTAACAGGGGCGATCGCTTGTCGGGGTATTTACTGTTGAGAATAGCTCCTAACCCTGTCATTCTGAACACAGTGAAGAATCTCTTGCAGGAATGTAAGGAGAAATAGAGATTCTTCCTTACGCTGACGCTTCACTCAGAATGACAGTTTCAGGTTGTATTGTTAATAAAAAAGTTCTCATCTGTCATCTTGACAAATTTTTAAACGCTCTCGCTCATCTGGACGATTAGCAAAGAAACTTGATAACCAATTACAACCTCTTTCCAGTAGTTCATCTAAGTTTTGAGGAACAGACCAAACGACAACTTTATTATCTTCTCCACCGATAGCTAGATACCGTCCATCAGGGCTAAACTTTACAGTTATTCCATTCCTAGGATCAAAGTTAACTTTCCATAGTGCTAGTAATTGACCTGATAAATTCCAAATCCTAACTTTTCCATTTCGAGTTGTGATGGCAATATACTGGGAATCTGGACTAAGAGTTGATTCCACAATTTCTCCATCATAATCCTGAAGTGTAATTTTCTTTTCACCGAATTGATCTCTAATAATGACTGTACCCTCTTCTTGATTGTCTAATTCGACTTTAACAGAAGAATTTGATTTATAATCCCATTTTTTGATATCATTTTTATTAATATTTTTCAAAAAATTACCTGATAAATTCCATAGACGAGCGGTATCATCATTTCCATAGGAAAGAAGATTTTTATTGTCGTGACTAAAGAATAAATCTGTGACATCTTCCTGATGTCCTTTAAGTTCTACTAACTCTTGACCTGATAAATCCCAAACACGAATTGTTAAATCTGAACCCCCAGTTGCAATGTATTTCCCATCCGGGCTAAAACTTACTCCGGTCACAGTTCCTTGATGTCCTCTAAGTTCAACTAACTTTTTCCCAGACAAAGACCAAACATTAGTAATACCATCTTTTCCACCTGTAGCTAGAAGTTTTCCATCCGGGCTAAAACTCAAGCCCCAAACTCCAAATTTATGCCCTTTAAATTCTCTTAATTGTTTACCTGATAAATCCCATAAATAGGCTTTATCATCATCAGCCGTTGCAATGTATTTCCCATCAGGACTAAAGCTAATATGATAGCCTTTGAGTTTTGCTATTTGCTGACCTGACCAATCCCAAATCAAAACACCTGAACCTGCTCCAGATCTATACAAATACTGATGATCAGGGGTAATATTCAAGCCTGTAGATTCAATCTCACTATCACTAGGAATCCAAGTAACTTTGGTTAATATTTTACCGGATACATCTATAATATATCCTTTATTTTCCATTGACAAATCTAAAACAAGACGTTTACTATCATAACTAAAGTTTAAATTTACGACTTGATCCTTATCTCCCTTGAACTCTCCTAACTTTTGACCTGACAAATCCCACCAGCGAACTATGCTATCTTGGCTATCTTCTCCAAGGGCTGCTAAATATTTACCATTAGGACTGAAAATAATACGGTTAGCAGTACCTTGATAAGCTTTAAAAGAAGCTGACTGTTGGCCTGATAAGCTCCAAAGGCGAATTACACCATCATTTCCTGCTGTTGCTAAAGATTTACCATCGGGACTAAAAGTAACATCATTGATAAGACCTGGATCTGCTTGAAACCTTGTTAACTGTTGATTTGACCAGTTCCAAAAATGAAGATTTCCATCTTTATTCACTGTTAAAAAATTATTCTTTTTAGGACTAAACTCAAGCCTTTTTAGAGATCTAAATTGATTCATTTCATGAATATTGTCTAGGATTTGCTGTAATGTAAATAAAGGAGCTACGGTTAAATATTGTTGATCGAAAGGATTATTTTTTGATAGTTCTTTCAAACCTTTGGTAGCTTCCATGACTGACAGTAAAGATTTAATTTCTCCTCTATCCGACTTAAACTGTTGTAATGCACCAACCCTATTTTGTTCCAATTCTATAACTTTCACTGAATATTTGAGTTTTTGTGCTGTATCTCTCCAACTCAAGCTAATCCACATCATTGATATTCCCATTAGAAATGAAATTACAGAAGCGATATCTAAAATCTTTTTTTCTCTCTCTTTTTTATGACTTTTATTTATAAAATCTATATATTCGCTTGCTAAATTTTTATCCTGTTGCCATAGTTCTGATTCTTTTAATCTTTTGCCTTTTAGAAGATATTTAGGATCTTTACTATGTTGTAACCAAATTAATAGATCTTGCTTATAAGGACATAATATTGAACAAAACCACTGCAATAAAGTTTTGTATTGACTTAATATTTCGCTATCTACTTCTTCAAAGTTGAGAATCACCGTTTTATGGTTTTGCTGTTTTGCATAATTTAGTAAACGATTTAATAATAATGTTTTTCCCATTTTTCTAGGTGCTTTTATCCGAATTAAAGCTCCTAAATTCAATATTTCTTGATAACATTTTGATTCGGTTGGAGGATGTTCAATATAAAAATCAGATGGTACTAAACCTAACTGTTCACCAATTTTCAATAAATCTTTCTTTAGATTGGGGCGACGTTCGTTATGATTTGTAGGAGTATCAAAGTCAACCCCTAAAATTGATCTTTGCTTTCTAACCGTCTTTGTATCTATTTCCATAGCTTCAGCAATTTCAGCATCAGTTTTTCCTTGACAAGTTAACAGGAATAATTCTTTACGCTTTTCTGGTAACTCATTAAATATTTGTAACGGTTCTTTCTTCAGCATAGTATTTATGATTTATCACCCTATTCAGTATATCAACTGACGTTTACACAAGCCATACACAAAATTAATCTAATTTGTGTATAAATTCATTATTCTTGTCCATTCGGTGTGTAGCAATACCTATGCAAATATAAAAATGTTCATAACGAGGAATAAATATGTTTCTACCCAATAACTACGATTATTCTAATTTACCTAGCCGTAAAACACCCTCTCTTGATTTGCGTAGCTTGTCACAACTTGACACCCGTTTAGCTCACTGTCAAAACTGCTATGCAATTCACCCCAGCTTACAACGAAACCAACAAAAACAAATTTTCTGCCCAACTTGTGGAATTCAATATATTGTCAATAGTCCTGAATCTGCAAAATTAATTCAAGCTTATTTCCGAGATAAAAATCTCTACTTTAATGATAATGACTTTGATATTGAGCAATATAAAAAATTAGGAGCGATCGCACAATGCCTTAATACTGACCCCAATTATCCCCTCATTACAGCTTTATTCAAAGCAATGAATCTGGCTAAAAAGTTTATCCATTTTACTAGCCTTGGGATTAGTCATCAATTTCTAGGCGCATTAAAAACAGTATCCCAAGGGATTCCAGTTAAAGGTATTGTTTCGCTAACCTCTAGTCAAACTTATCTATTACCCGAATTATCAGACTACACCCATGAAAGCCCAAATTTAGAGATTAAACCCATGTGTGAAACTATTTTTAACTGGGATAGGATTCCCCATCAAAAACTAATTGTTATCGATGGATTAATTGCCTTTAAAGGCAGTGCAAATCTGACCCTAACAGCTTGGCGAAAAGCCGAAAAAAATTTAGAAGAAATTGAAGTGATCACCAATATGGATGAAGTGATTTATCTCCATAATCGCTATTTTTCACCCGTTTGGGCTGATTTTAGTTCCGATGTAAAAGCCATTATTATTGATCACGATAACCTTGAGAATATGGCAGCTTAAAAAATATCAATTCCTGTAGGGGTAACGCGCACTTTTCCCCCAAGATATCCATTAAAAAAAAGCGATCGCTCATTAATTTTATCCGGCGATCGCTTTTTTTAACCCGGTTTCAGATCATTAACAGTTAACTATTTTTGCCCCTTGAGTATCCAGTTGCAGAACTTTAACCTCTGGGTTGACGCCTGCTTGTTGCCAAGCTTGGGTCATAGCGGCTGCTACTCCAGACGCCGATGTTGCATCCGTTAACGCTAATAACGTTGGCCCTGCACCACTAATCACTAATTCACAGGCGCCCGCCTTTAACGCCGCCACACGAACCCCATCAAACCCTTGAATTAACGATTTCCGATAGGGTTGATGAATTTTATCCTGGAGCGCAACCCTCAACCATTCAGGGTTTCCGGTTTCTAAACCTCGAATTAATAGCCCCAAATGGGCTGTATTAAAAATAGCATCCGCCCGACTATAGGTTTGGGGTAAAACCCGCCGTGCTTCTGCGGTTGAAAGTTCAAAATCGGGAATAGCCAGAACAGGCACAATATTAGAATGCCAAGGAATTTGGCAAATTTCCCAACCTGGGCCGTTTTCGCCTCTGGATACAGATAATTGACAATTTCCTAATAATGCCGGAACCACATTGTCCGGGTGTCCTTCCATTTCAACGGCCAATTGCAGGATGTCTATTTGACTCAAAGGATTTCCCGCTAAGGCATTTGCCCCCACCAGTCCCCCGACAATAGCCGTCGCCGAACTGCCTAAACCCCGTGCTAAAGGAACCCCTAAATCAATCTCCATCTGAATAGGAGGAGGGGTTTGACCGAGATATTGATAAACCTTGACAAAAGCTTGATAAGCCAAGTTACTCTCATCCGTTTGCACTCCGGCGGCTTCTGTACCCTGAACTCTAATCCGAAGTGTCTCATTTGTGGAGGTTTCTAGGCGGGAAAGTTGCAGGGTATTATACAAGGTGAGGGCGGCTCCAATACAATCAAATCCTGGCCCTAAATTGGCAGTGGTTGCCGGAACGGTGACAGTAACAATGTTAGGCATTTTATCGGTTTAAGATAACAAATCGGCAATTTGTGATCTTAGCCGACAATGCCTACTCATCGTTAGAGATTAAAGATTTTCCGGGGGCTCATCCCCAGATGTCCCAATTCCTAGGCTTTTTTTGGATGAGCGTAATTTTTTCCAAAGATGTTTGATTTGTTGATAGGCTTCCTCGGAGCTTACTTTCCCGTTAGTCTCTAGTCCACAAATATAGTTGACTCGCTGGGCAAATTCCTGCAAGTTGGAATTGAAAACCAGCTTCTCCGGCGTAAATTCTCCGTGGTAGCGACCACGAGGAAAAAGGAAATCATCACGTTCTGACATAGCTATCTCCCAACGAATAGGACTGTGGAGTTAAAAGGACGGACAATGAACAATTGACCACCCCTGAGATGATAAAACTGGTTAAAGACTGGTTAATATTCTATTGAGCAAAATTCTCATTGTACCTACTATCTTGACATCCTCCACTGCCTAAAGGCGAGTGGATTCTTCGCCACGCCGCCAGGGTCGCTGAATGGGGTTGACGCTTCGCAGACTGTTGCTACTTTAAAAGTAGTCTTACACTTTCTCCACGTCCGTTTTAAGTCTCGGAATGCCCCCCCGCGACTTAAGTTTAACCTCGTTCACGCGCGTTAAACTTGTTGTTGAATTTGTTAATTAATGCGTTCAAGGTTGGATTTCCCATTGCCTTACATCCGCTTCCCCAGTTTCTAATCTCAACCCCACAGGACTTTCAACCTTGTTATTTATTTCGGAGTATCTTTGATTCGGGCGGGTCTTTTTACAACCAGTAACATATTAACAGAAAACCACAGTAGTTCGGTAGTTTTGTTATTGATCTTAATAAAAAGTCGTCCTAGAAGGACGAGGTTTTAAACCCATTTTTCTGATAAGTGAAATCAGTTAACAGTCAACCCCCAACCCCCAACAGTCAACCCTCTACGGTATGACCAACGGAGGCGATCGCTTCTTTAATATCTGTTTCCGAAGGTTTACCATTAATATTGACCATTTTTGTGTCTAAATTAATCTGCACATCCGCCTCATCATCCAAGGATTTTATCGCCTTAGTAACAGTATTGGCGCAGGCTTGACATACCATAGAAGGAACTTTGATTTCAACAGTCATGGGTTTTAATATTTATAAACGATTGTGTTCATGGATGGAGACGTGCCATGGCACGTCTCTACTAAAATTATACTAATGCCATCACTGGAGATTCAACCTGAAGAATCTCTCGTCCGACAGCCACCGCAACGGGACGTAAATGATTAACCAACTCCGCCATATCCTCTAAAGATAAAGCCTGTCTAGCATCAGAAACGGATTTTTCCGGTTCAGGATGACATTCAATAATTAATCCATCCGCCCCACAAGCAATAGCAGCTTTGGCTAAAGGTTCAACTAATTCTCGTTTTCCCACTGCATGAGATGGATCAACAATAACAGGTAAATGGGTTAACTGTTTGAGAGCAGCAACAGCCCCTAAATCTAACACATTGCGGGTGAAATTATCGAAACTACGGATACCCCGTTCACATAAAATTACATTAGGGTTGCCATGACTTAAAATATATTCAGCAGCCATAACAAATTCTTCTATAGTTGCCGCTAAACCCCGTTTTAATAAAATTGGTTTACCCGCTTTTCCTAACGCTTTTAATAATTCAAAATTCTGCATATTCCGGCTTCCAATTTGCAGCATATCCGCATAACTCTCCACAGGTTCAATTTGTTCAATAGACATCACCTCCGTCACAACGGGAATATTATAGCGTTGACTAATACCCTTTAAAATATGAAGTCCTTCCAAAGCTAGACCCTGGAAGGAATAAGGAGAAGTCCGAGGTTTGAACACACCGCCTCGCAGCATTTGTACGGAAGTATGAGCCAGATGGCGGGCGACTTGTTCCATTTGTTCTAAACTTTCCACCGCACAAGGGCCACCAATGATTAATAACCCTTGACCCCCGACAGTCACAGTATCAGAAATATTAATCACCGTTTGATGTTCAGGATGGGTTTTAGAAACCAGTTTAGCGTCTAACATGGGAATTCTCCTTTTTTGTTCGTTGAAACCGTAAGCATTTAAAAAGCCCGAAACCTGTTTGAGGTTCCGGGCTTGGCGTTCGTGAAAACAGCAGCAAACTTTACCCAGAACCTATTCGGGGCCAAAAATAAAAGCCATAAAAGTAAGATTGAGTAAAGATTGTCATTGCTGTTTTGCTGTAAAGCCGAGATTGTTGACCATTAAAAAACCGCAGCCTTTGTTTCTGCGGTTCACTGGGGAGTTTCCATACACCGATGGATTCACTCTCTGTGAACCGTGCTACACCAAAAATAAAAGTAATAGCGATTAGAAACTGGCATGGGTGTTTTGATCAAACTTATATGTTCGTCTCTACGACCCTAGCACAGCGATCGCCCAATGTCAAGCGATCTCTGTAGGGTGTGTAAGCGCAGCGCACGCACCAACCCTCTTTTAATTGTTAAAATCCATTAAGATAAAAGAAGAACCATATTGTTTTAGAAGTTAAGAGCAACCTTTCCATGACATCACAAGTTTTAGTTGAAAAGAAAAAGTTAGAAAAACCGCCCTTTGAGATCCATTATTTAGGCGATCGCGCCTTAAGAGCCCAGGCTAAACGAGTTTCCCGAATTGATGATGAAATTCGCAAACTCGTGCGGGAGATGTTACAAACCATGTATAGTGCGGATGGTATTGGTTTAGCCGCGCCCCAAGTCGCCGTTAATAAACAGGTAATTGTCATTGACTGCGAACCCGATAACGCTGCTAACCCGCCATTAGTATTAATTAATCCCACGATTATTAAAAGCAGTGCTGAAATTTCACCCTTTCAAGAAGGCTGTTTAAGTATTCCGGGGGTGTATATGGATGTGACTCGCCCGGACGTGGTAGAAGTATCATTTAAAGATGAAAATGGCAGACCTCGAACCCTTCGCGCTACGGAATTATTAGGTCGCGCTATTCAACATGAACTAGATCATTTGAATGGGGTTTTATTTGTAGATCGAGTCGAGAATCAATTGGCATTAAATGAAGAGTTAGCCAAACATAAATTCTCACCCAAAGCTGTTAAACCCATTAAATAATATAGGATAATTCGACATGGTTGGCACTCCAAAAAGCATGGTTTTGTTATTAGGGTCTTGTGTGGCTGCGATCGCCGCAGTCGGTTCAGTTTTTGAACTTTCTTCGGGAGTTCCCCAACTCGGAAGTTTAACCACCAGTATTATTTTAGCCTTGAGTATTCCATTAGGTGTGTTTCTATTTTTTGCCGCCGTCAAAGATGCTCAAATGAATCAAGAATAACCTCGTAGTAAGCCCTTCAGGGCTTCATCCCCCGACTTCGTAGTAAGCCCTTCAGGGCTTCATCCCCTAAACTTAACACTAATAAATTAAATTTATTGTTATTGATGTTAGGTTTTGCTGCTAAGTCTAGGGAAGAAAGCCCTGAAGGGCTTACTACTTTTAGGAGTGTTAAAAGCCTTGAAATAAATTTCAGGCTCAAAGGGAAAACCCGTTAAAACGGGTTAATGAAGAACAGTCTTAGTCATCTTTAGATGACTTCAGCTATTAGCCCGAACTTTAGTTCAGGGTATTAATGGTTGAAGTTGGCAAATTTAAACTTTACATCCTAATTTTTTTAACTAGGGTTCCTCCTTTCTTCGTGTCTTCGTGTCTTTGTGGTTCCAATCTCTTATGGACGAAGGTATTGTTTTAATCCCCTAACTCTGTTGCCAAATTTTAATTGTTCCATCTCCATGACTACTAGCGAGAGTCTGACCATCGGGGGTAATAAAAGTAACGGAATAAATTGCACCGCCTTGAGGATTTAAACTATCAATTAATTCTCCAGTATGTAAATTCCAGATATTAATTGTTTGATCAGAGCTACCACTGGCTATTCTATTACCATCGGGACTAATAGCAACGGTATAAACGCAATTTTTATGGTGATTTAACGTGCGGAGGAGTTGACCTTTTTGCAAATTCCAAATAAAGAGTTTACCATCATCGCTACTGGTGACAATAAATTGATTATTGGGACTAATGGCTAAAGAGCGGATATAAGATCGTTGAATTAAAGTTCGGCAAATTTTCATATTTCTTAAATCCCAAATAATCACTCGTTTATCCCTTCCCGAACTAACAATAAAATCCCAATTGGAAGTCATATCGACACAATCAACCTCGCCAGAATGTTTATACAAAGTTCTCAGGTTTTCTCCGGTGGCGACTTTCCATAACTGCACGGTATAATCCCAACTTCCACTAATTAAATTTTCGCCATCGGGAGTAAATTTTAAACTGGTAATATAATGGGAATGAACCTTAATAGTTTTAATTAATGCTCCGGTTTTTAAATTCCAGAGTTTTATGGTATTATCACAACTGCCACTGGCTATTAAGGACTGATTGGGATTAATAGCAACGGCATAAATATGATCTTGATGTCCTAAAAAACTGTGTAACAGTTCTCCAGTTTGAGGATTTAAAACTTTAACACTTTTATCTTTACTTCCAGTGACTAAAATTTGACCGTTGGTGCTGATAGTACAGCAAAAAATATTAGCTGAATGTGCTTTTATAGTTTGGATACAATTCCATTGGGGGAGTGTGGGGAGAGCTTCATTGATTTTTTGAGCATCTCTAAGCATCACATTAATTTCTTGAACTGCATTAATATTCCCTTGTTTAGAATATAAATCGGAAGCATCTAATAAATTATCAATGGCTGCCTGTTTTTGACCTAATTTAAAATAAGCAATTCCGCGATAGTGATAAGCATCTGCATAAGTGGGTTTTAGTTGTAGTGCTTTCGTATAGTTTTTAATAGCTGAAATATAATCTTCCTGTTGTTCGGCACAATTCAACCCAGATTCTAGGTAAAAATCAGGATTATTGGTTAAGCCTTTTAAGAAATTTCTTAGACCGTCGCCATAATGTAAGTCATTAATCTGCAATTTAACAATACTGTGATTTTGATAATATTCTAAACTGATTTCTTTTTGTTCAATGCGCTTCTGAAGTAAACGAGCAGGAAGGAAACCTGCAATAATCGCAGAATAATCAGATTTAAACTCATCAAATTTAACAATAGTCTGAGAATTAGAATAAATTAAGATACAAACAATAGCTTGATTTTTAGTAATTTCTTCCCAACTCACCCACCATTGCGCCATTGTTGGAGAACTATAGCGAGTTTTTACTTGAATTCCGATCGAATAATCCGTACTCATACGGAGATCAATGCGACCATCGCCACTTTCTGGGATAATTTCATAGTTAATATTACCGATAAAATCCCCTAAATATTTCTTAACGATTTCTTCTCCAAGTTTCCCCATCATCGTATTTCTGAAAACCACTTGCGGGTCAGCTTTGCGATATTTTCTAACCATATCCCAAGCGTGTTGACGAATGGGGTTTAAGTCCTGACCCGAAAGGGTTTTAATCTCTCCATAGATTCCCTGTCTTTCATAACAGAGTAAACTATTTAATCCATTCTTGAGGCGATGAATAAACTCGGCTTGTTTGTCTTTGAGATAATCATTCATGTACATGGATCTTTCAATTCCCTCTGACTTGGTGCAATCCCTGGTTTCATTTTAATTGATTGGGGTTATAAATAAAAAAAATAGAGGTGCTGGCGCTAGGATGGATTACCTGACAAAGTTTTGATCCAGGTTCTAAATTGTTTCATAGTGGCATTTCGTCCTGATGTTTGAATTTGTTGTAAATATTGAGGAAGAATATCCGTTAAGGGTAAATTGGGGAATGTGGGACTGTATTGTGTTTTTTGATAGTCTCCATTTTGCAAAATATAAATTTTTAAGATGCTGTTTTCAAACCGCCAGAGTTCGGGAACACCTAACGTGGCATAAATATAAGGATGGGTACGGGAAGTAATATCAATTTCTAAGGCTAAATCTGGAGGCGGGTCAACCGTTAAATCTAATCGTTTTTTATTTATGACTAAGGCTTCATTTTGAATATAAAAACAGTTATCGGGTTCTATTCCTTGCTGCATGAGTTGATTTTTGAAAGTCGTAGAACCCAAAGGAAAAAATTCGATATCGAGTTCTTCTAGTAACGCTTTAATTAAATCACTCACTAATTCTTTACTAGATTCGTGTTCAGGTAAAGGAGTCATAATTTCTAAGGTTCCATTTGCATAAGCAATTCGAGATGAACGATGTTCGCCTAATTCTTCTAATAGGGTTTCAAATTCTTGCCAAGTAATATTATTCAAGAATACGGTTTGTCCGGGGGGAACTGTGATCCGATTTAGTTCTAACAACATTGTTAAACCTTCTGTAACAATTAGGATAAATTAAGTTAAGCCTAGTTTAAATTGTAGAATAAATTCCGCCTTTCCTGCCTAAGCGACTTGATTATCCGCAATGAGAATTCCATAAATGCCCCTTTTATGGCAATCTATTAGTTAATAGGAGACACCATTCTGATCGCTTATTGAGATAAATCTATTATTAACCATGCAAACTTTACCTGTTCCAACCCAACCTACATCCGATCAAACCCCGGTGGATACGATGATTCACCGTCGCCAAACCCGTCCCGTCCAGGTGGGGACTGTTACCATTGGAGGGGGTCATCCCGTTGTTGTCCAATCGATGATTAATGAAGATACGCTGGATATTGAAGGAGCGACGGCGGCGGTGCGTCGTCTGCATGAAATCGGTTGTGAAATTGTGCGGGTGACAGTTCCGAGTATAGGTCATGCTACCGCCGTTAGCAAAATTAAACAGAAATTAGTGGAAACTTATCAACCTGTTCCTTTGGTGGCGGATGTTCATCATAACGGGATGAAAATTGCTCTGGAAGTGGCAAAATATGTAGATAAAGTGCGAATTAATCCAGGGTTATATGTATTTGAAAAACCTAAAAGCGATCGCACCGAATATACTCAATCTGAATTTGATGAAATTGGTGATAAAATTAGGCAAACTTTAGAACCCTTAGTGGTTTCTTTGCGTGATCAAGGGAAAGCGATGCGAATAGGGGTAAATCATGGTTCTTTAGCCGAAAGAATGTTATTTACTTATGGGGATACTCCAGAAGGCATGGTAGAATCGGCGTTAGAATTTATTAAAATCTGTGAATCTTTGGATTTTCAGAATATTGTTATTTCTATGAAAGCTTCACGGGTTCCGGTGATGGTAGCGGCGAACCGTTTAATGGTGAAACGGATGGATGAATTAGGGATGGATTATCCCTTACATTTAGGGGTAACAGAAGCCGGAGATGGAGAATATGGTCGGATTAAATCAACGGCCGGAATTGGGACGTTATTAGCAGCAGGAATTGGCGATACTATTCGGGTTTCTTTAACCGAAGCGCCTGAAAAAGAAATTCCCGTTTGTTATAGTATTCTGCAAGCGTTAGGACTGCGGAAAACGATGGTGGAATATGTCGCCTGTCCGTCCTGCGGTCGCACTTTATTTAACTTAGAAGAAGTGTTGCATCAAGTCCGCGAAGCGACTAAACATTTAACGGGTTTAGATATTGCGGTGATGGGATGTATTGTTAATGGCCCCGGAGAAATGGCCGATGCTGATTATGGTTATGTTGGCAAACAACCGGGTTTTATTTCCCTGTATCGCGGTCGAGAGGAAATTAAAAAAGTTCCAGAAACCCAAGGGGTAGAAGAATTAATTAACTTAATCAAAACGGATGGCCGTTGGGTTGAGCCTTGAGGGATAGCTAATTTCTATTGAGGGGCGGGTTTAGTCAGATTATTGCTCAGAATTGAAGATAATTACAGAACCCGCCCCTACATTTTGTTGTTGAAAAAATGCGATCGCATTTGAGCAATAATCAACAATTAAACCGTAGGGGCGGGTTTAGTCAGATTATTGGTTAGAATTGAAGATAATTACAGAACCCGCCCCTACATTTTGTTGTGGAAAAAATNTTCCGAGACGAGCTTTAATGATTAGTAATTATCTCCCTAAACCCGCCCTTTCTTCTGAGCAGCGATCGCATTTTAGATCCGACTTTGAAATAGCCCTGGGGGGGCTACGGGGGACGTCAACGCTCAACCGTCAACCGAAACCCGAAACCTATGCTACATTGGGCGTATTGATATTGAAATTTATATTTTCTGGTTCAGCAAACAGATGGTTATTTCAAGAAGTGGGCTTGTTCTTGGTGCAACGGCAGTAATGTTGACGGCTGTAGCAGTTGCAGGGGCGGGAATTCATCTTTCGAGTCAAGCTTCTTTTCGGGAAAGTCCCAAGAAGTTAATTGATGAAGTTTGGCAGGTGATCCATAAAAGTTATGTGGATGGAACCTTTAATCAAGTGGACTGGACAGCTATTAGAACGGAATATTTAAACCGTAGCTACACCAGCGACGAACAGGCTTACACCGCCATTCGGGAAATGTTGAAGAAGCTCGATGACCCCTATACGCGCTTCATGAACCCCGAAGAATTCAAAAATATGAAAATTGATACCTCCGGGCAACTAACCGGGGTAGGGATTCAATTAACCCAAGATGAAAAGACGAAAAAATTAATTGTGATTTCGCCGATTGAAGATTCTCCTGCATTTACCGCCGGAGTTCAAGCGCAAGATATTATCACCGAAATTGATGGCCGTACAACCGAAGGAATGGATATTAATGACGCGGTGAGTTTGATTCGGGGGCCTGTGGGAACTAAGGTGAATATTAAAATATTACGCGGTGAGCAACCCTTAGATTTTGTAATTACCCGCGATCGGATTGAAATTCATCCGGTTCGTGCCTCTAAAAATCCCAGTTCTACGGGAGATATTGGTTATATTCGGTTAAATACGTTTAGTGAAAATGCCGCCGAAGAAATGCGGGAAGCGATTAAGGATTTAGAGAAACAAAATGTTGTCGGTTATATCCTAGATTTGCGTTCAAATCCTGGGGGTTTACTCTATTCTAGCATTGAAATTGCCCGAATGTGGTTGAATCAAGGTGATATTGTTTCTACCGTTGATCGTCAAGGGGAAACTGATCGTAAACGGGCAAATAATCAAGCTTTAACGAATAAACCGTTAGTGGTTTTAGTGGATGGTGGATCAGCCAGCGCCAGTGAAATTTTATCCGGTGCATTACAGGATAATAAACGGGCACTTTTAGTGGGAACAAAAACCTTTGGAAAAGGGTTAGTACAGTCGGTGATCGGCGTGGGAAATGGTTCAGGTTTAGCGGTGACAATTGCTAAATATTTTACTCCCAGTGGTCGAGATATTAACCATGAAGGGATTCAACCGGATGTTAAAGTTGAACTCACTGAAGCAGAGCGAGATGAGTTAAGAAAAGATCGGACTAAAGTGGGAACAACGGATGATCCTCAATATCTTAAAGGGTTAGAAATTCTCAGAAGTGAAATTTCTAAGGTTAAACAAGGAACTCAAGCACAATCTAAGTGATTTTTCCTTTGATCTTCTTATGAAGTATTGTAAGAGAAACCACAAAGGCACAAAGACACGAAGAATTATAAACCCGGTTTATGGGCTTTTTGCAATTGTTCTAAAGCAGAGGATTGTTCAAATAACCAAACATCATCCTGATGGTATTTTAATTGAAAATGAGGGTGTTTTTGTAGACGTTTTACTAATCCGGTGACTAATTCGGGAGAACTCGGCCATCCGGGGTGACGTTGGTTTAATAAGACGTATTGAAAGGGTTCTAAATCGGTTTGTTCTCGTCCTTGAATGGCTAACTCTAGGAGCGGACGATGGGTAAGGTGGGGGGCGATTTTATCTGTTGTTAATACGTTATCCTGAGTTTGAATATAGCTGAGGGCTTCCCGTGTGGCTTGCCAATTATTGAGGGTTGTTAAATATTTAGAGGTAAAATAACCATATTTAGCTAAGGCAAAAAAGGAAATTAAACACCATAAAATAATCCATTTTTGGTGTTTAAACCATCCTCCTCCGGTGGCTAAGTTAGCGATAATTGCTAATAGAAGAAAGGGCAAAATAGGGAGGGAATATTGTTGTGTTAAGTTCTTCATTTGCGGATTTTCGGCTAACAGATTTAAAAATAAAATCGGTGTTGCGCCAATTAGGGGGGTTAAATGTCGCCACGATAGTCCCCAAATTAAGGGAATTAAGAGTAAAATTAGGTATTCTAAATTGGCCAAGGTGAAAATTTTACTTAAAACTAATCCGGGTTTTAAGAGAATATTTAAGGTGATTTCGGCGAGAGAATTTCCCAGGAAACTATAAACTCCAACGGCGATGGGGGGTGCTTGGGAAAAGTGGGGAATAATGAATTCTGTAGATAGGAAAAACCAGAATAGTCCTGAACAAATGGCGATCGCACCATAGGGCCATTTTTTCTCAAATATTAATAACCAAATTCCCATCGCTATTAATAATAAAGATAAAACTTCTTTACAACCTAAAATAATCAAAATTGAGACGATAAACCCTAAAATATTATTGCTTCTAGCAGCTAAAACTGCATATAAAATCGCAGGTAAAGCGATAACTTCTGGGTGAAAATCAAATAAATTAACATTAAAAATTAAAGGATATAACAAATAAACAAAGGCTAAGGTTTGAGCTTGAATTTCTTTTAAACCTGCTTGTAAAGATAGCTGATAAGTTGGTAACGCACCGAGGGAGAGGGAAATCGCTTGAATGGCAAATAACCAATGAATATCGGGGTGAATTTTATAAAATAAGGCAATAATATAAAGAATATAGGCGGCATGATCTCCTAAAATATGTAATCCTCGAAAGGAGACAAAGGGTTCTTGTCCTTGACTAATTAAGTAAACCCCATTATCAAAAATTCCTAAATCATAAGCATTAGATTGAAATAAAGCATGACGTAAACTACTACAAGCCAATAAAATCAAACTACTAATGATTATTGCTATTATAACAGGATTAATCTTAATTTTTAAAGGATAAACGCTCATGTTTTTAGCTTTTAATTTGCTTCATCCAGTCGGAAATGGTTGTAAATTCTGCTTGTTGTTTTAGCCAAACTAAATATTTTTCTAAACGGTTTAATAAAAACCCTGAGAGGCGATTTCATGAGTTCTAGCGATCGCTTCAATCAATTCAGGATGATGGAGGGCAAAATTTGCCGTGACAAAAAATGTCGCGCGAATGTGTAAATATTCCAGTAAAGATAGAATATTTCTTAATCCCATTAAGGAAACATCAAATTGCACTGAGGGTTTAATTTTTTCACCATATTTAAGCGGTGCGTCAAATTCTTCCCCGCCAAAACTTAGGAGAATATACTTCGTCATAACACCCCAAATGCTCTAATTAACGGGTTGTACAATCACTTCTATATTATTAGGATTACCTTGAGTAATCACCCGATCTTGATTCGTATTAGCCCAAGTTAATCGCCCCTCAACATAAATTTCCGCCCGAATTCTGTAAACCCCATTCGGTTGAATTTCAGTCGGATTATAAATCAAAGAAAAAGGAATGGGAACCTGTTGACCGCGTAAGGGAATAGTTTGTTGAGCGATATTTCTCGGCGCACGATTTGAGCGAGTTGTATCTTGTAATGTAATCACAACCGTCGAATTTGGGGGTAATGCAATGCGTTGACGATAGGTTACAGTTCCCGTAACTTTTGATTCTTGAGGTCTTTGATCTCCTTGCATTCTCAATACCCGTTCTGTGATCGGTCTTTGATTATTATTGGGTTGAATAGTAAAGGTTCGGGAGTTGACTTGAAAGAAAGCATTTTGAGAATTTCCTTGATAATTATCGCCTTGTTTTTGTACCGGAAGTCGATCAAAAAGTTGTCCATTTCGATAACTCACCGCCATGAATAAACCTGATTGTCCTTGACAAATATTAATATGATAATTATCGGTTAGAAAATAGGCTTCTTGGGGAACGCCTCGACAACCTTGGGTCGCAAAGTCTAATTGCCTTTGTGCTAGTGTTGGAGGAACAAAACTGAGAGTTGGCGTTAGCGTCAATAATGTGGAAGTGAGGAATAAGCGGAAAAGAAATTGACTTTTATTCTGATTTGGGGTGTGCATGATCATTTTCCCTTTAAAGTTACTTAGATTTATATAGCAAGTCTAAATGATTGCTGATCAAAACCTGTAGGGGTGGCGTCCCTCCCAACCCAGGTGCCAAGAGGGTTGGGAGACCCAACCCCTACCCTAAGATATTACAACCTATTTAGGATTGCTATATCATATCATTGTTGTTCCATCAAATTAATAATTAACTTACCCAAAGATGTTGAGCAAAGCGAACTGAAAAACTAATCAGTAAAAGGCTAAAAAATCCCAAGGTGACATAACCCCAACGGCGATAATGGGAAAGCATTACCCCTAATGCTAAACTGATAGAAACAATCCCATAAGCTAAACGACTCAGAGAAATTGTTCCCCCAGAGGCTAACAATAAACCTAACGCACAAAAGCCATAATTTACTGCCACTAAACTGAGTTCATGGCGTAAATACCAGAGTAAATAACCTCCTCCTAAAATAATCGCTGTATTCAATAAGGGATCACCTGCAATGAGCCATAAAATTAAGAGTAAAAGACAGAAACTATAATCAAATTTGGCATCTCCTAATTGATGACGATATCGCCAAAGCAGATAACCTATTATAGCAATAATTATAACCAGGAGAGGATGCCAAGGATCAACAATTGCTCCTTTTTTCCAATTTTGAGAACCGATTAAAATTTGCATAATCATTTTTAACCATCCTTGGCTATCAAATCCAGTTTGACGTTGCCATTGGGTATGTTGAACGGTAATAAAGGCAATCGGATTATTAAATTTAATCCCACAATAGAGACTATAAAAGAGTAATCCACAGCCACTTAATAAGCCGGATAAATAGGCGATCGCAGGTTTTCGTTTTTGCCAAGAGGTAATCAGAAAAGCCGGAATTAAAGCTAGTCCTGTAATGCGAGTTGCCGTTGCCAAACTTCCCCATAAAATCACTTGAGGATATTTTTCTAAATCAAACGCTCGTAAAGCAGCAATACTCAAAAATAAAAATAAACCTTCCGTATAAATCACACTCCCAAAAATCGATAACGGACACCAAGCTAATACTGCCGTTGCCCAACGTGCGGCTTGAATATTATTCGTTGTTTCCACCCATTGATAGAGTAAAATTAAAGCCCCAAAAAACGCTAAATTATTAATTAGAATTCCGGCTAATTCAAAGGGCAACCCTAAATTTATTAATCCTCGAATTAATAACGGAAATAAGGGGAAAAAGGCTACATTTCCGCCCGGTTCTGTATGATTAATGACTTCATATCCAGACGTCGCAATTATCTGATAAAGAGAACTATCCCAAGCCGAAAAAACCTCCCATCCCCACTCTGCTTTTACTGCTTGAGGTTCAGAAAGAACTGCACAAAAGGGGGCAATAACGAAAAAAGCCAAGAGAATTATACTGCGACTTAGTACCCCCATTGTTACTGCAAAAATAATCCCATTAGATTGACAAAATTCGACAAATGGGGTAAAAAAATCCTTAAATTTTGCCAAAAGTTGTGTTAGTTTGTTGAGAGGATTCATCGGTGGTTATTTTAGGCCCCTATTCACAGGTCAATTGTTAATCGGCTTTAATTGATAATTAGAGAAATTCTATCAAGAATGAGTCAAAATTAACATTCCCCAAAAAAATGACAGATTAGGACAGGTTATGCTAGAAGAATGAACAAGGGGGAAAAACGGTGATCACCCGTTTCTCTCCCCCCTCAAAACCTCGATATGTGCCACGAGATGTCCTATGATTTTCAATACAACTCAACTGTTAATTGATACCTTTGTTGAACAACTCCGGTCAGGATATCATCATACCTATGGTGGATTTCATTTCAATTATGGAGATATTGTTGCCTGGGCGGGAGGGATGGCATTAGAAAATATTGCTAATAGTGATGCCCTCTATCATGATGTTGAACATACGATTATGGTCACGTTAGTCGGTCAGGAAATTTTACGAGGAAAACACATCCGCGAAGGTGGGGTTTCTAGTGAAGATTGGCTGCATTTTATTATTTCTCTCGTTTGTCATGATATTGGTTATGTTAAGGGTGTTTGTCGTCAAGATCGAGAGGGATATTATGCCACAGGATGTGATGGAAAAATAGTCAATTTGCCCTTTGGATGTACGGATGCCAGTTTAACGCCTTATCATGTTGATCGCGCTAAATTATTTATTCAGGAACGATTTGGCGGACATCCTTTAATTAATGCAGAGGTGATTCAATTTAATATTGAACTGACTCGATTTCCGGTTCCTCAAAAATCCGATCATCAAGATACTATTCATTATCCCGGTTTAGTGCGGGCGGCGGATTTAATTGGTCAATTGAGTGATGCTCGCTATCTCAGAAAAATTAGTGCCTTATTTTATGAATTTGAGGAAACCGGATTTAATCAAAAAGTAGGTTTTCATAACCCCGGAGATTTGCGAAGAAATTACCCTCAATTTTACTGGAATTGCGCTTATCCCTATATCAAAGATAGCTTACGGTATTTATCTCTAACTCAGCAAGGTCAGCAAATTCTGGCGAACCTTCACGCCAATATCTTCGTGGTCGAACATGATCAAACCGCAGAGGATGCGATCGCCGTTTAATCTTTGAAGCATTCAATTTTAATTCCCATCAGGTCATCTATCCCAAAATAGGGTAAACTACTTTATATTTTAAATTTTCAATGATTTCCATGACGAATTCTAATTTTTCGCCATTACAAAGTCGTTTACTCACTTCTCTGCTGATTTTAGTGGTGGGTTGGTTAAGCTTTCTATTTTTAGGTTATGTGGGTGAATTAATCAGTATATTAGTCACCTCTGGATTAATTGCCTTTCTTCTTAATTATGCCGTCGCCAAATTAGAACGCTTTATTCCGCGAGGAATTGCCGCCGCTTTAGTGTATTTAATTGCTATCTTAAGCTTTGTGATTATTGCTTTAACACTTTTTCCCCCTGTATTCAATCAAGGACGACAATTAATAACTCGATTACCGGAATTAATCGAATCAGGACGGCAACAGTTAGCGGAATTTCAACTCTGGAGTGTTGAACGAAAATTACCCTTTGATGTTGGAATTTTACAACAGCAACTTTTGTCTCGGATTCAATCAACTATTGAACCGATTCTCACCGGAAGTTTAGGCTTAGTTCTAGGAACTTTTAACTGGTTTTTTGACTTGATTTTTATTTTAGTCATTGCCTTTTATATGTTATTAGATGGGGAACGGTTGTGGAAGCTCTTGATAACTATTTTATCCCCTCAAATTCGAGAGGTTTTAACCTTTTCCTTAGAACGAAATTTGAAAAAATTTGTTCTCGGACAAACCTTGCAGGGAATTTTTATGGCCGCCACCTTAACCGTCGCCTTCTTAATGCTAAAAGTTCCCTATTTTCTCTTATTTGCTGTTGTGATAGGATTGCTGGAAATTATTCCCTTTGTCGGGGCAACATTAGGGATTGGAAGTGTCACCCTAATTGTGGCTTTTATTGATTGGTGGATGGCTTTACAAGTGTTAGCCGTTGCCGTTTCTATTCAACAAGTGAAAGATAATATTATTGCCCCTCGAATTATGGGAGATTTAACCGGATTAAGCCCTGTGGTTATTTTCAGTGCTTTATTATTAGGAGGAAAAGTTGCCGGATT
This sequence comes from Planktothrix serta PCC 8927, assembly GCF_900010725.2. Taxonomy (NCBI): domain Bacteria; kingdom Bacillati; phylum Cyanobacteriota; class Cyanophyceae; order Oscillatoriales; family Microcoleaceae; genus Planktothrix; species Planktothrix serta. Next base: position 73,311 of record NZ_LR734880.1, read on the forward strand.
ATTAGGATTTATTCTGGCAATTCCCATAGCCGGGGTGGTTAAGAGTATTATTGAAGTTGTTGTTGATCCAACTTTACCCCCTCAAACGGGTTCATTCTTTTATAATCCCTTAGATCCCGACGCCGATTTAACCTCAACAGAAACCTTATCTCTAGCTGAACAGGAACGCTTGAAGGTGTAAAATTAAAAAAATAGAGACACAATTGTACAAGTTTTTCCCGTATTATTTTGAGTGAAAATTTAAACTATGAAATGGTGGCAACGACTCAAAACCAATCCTTTAGCTCAATTTGGAGCCGGAATTTTACTGCTATTTTATCTAGTAGTAATTGCAGCAGATTTTGTTGCTCCTTATAGTCCTTATGAATCGCAACTAAACGCTTCCTTACTCCCCCCGACTCAAATTTATTGGTATAACCAACAACAGCAATGGATCGGCCCCCATGTCTATCCCACAACCCAAGGCCCGGTAGATATTGAAACCGGAAAACGTCAAATTAATGTAGATAGAAGTCAGCCGAGTCCCCTGCGATTATTTGTTAAGGGAGAACCCTATAAAATCTTAGGAATTATCCCCTTTGATCGGCATTTATTCGGAACAATAGGAGCCGGACAAATTAACGTACTGGGAACCGATGAACAAGCCAGAGATCAGTTTAGTCGGATTGTCTTTGGAGGTCGTATTAGCCTAACGATTGGATTAGTTGGAATTTTGATTTCTTTCCCGTTAGGAATGATTTTTGGGGGAATTTCTGGCTATTTTGGCGGATGGTTAGATACTTTTATTATGCGAATTATTGAAGTATTAATGATAATTCCGGGTTTATATTTATTAGTGGCATTAGTAGGTGTATTACCCCCACAAATAAGCAGTAGTCAACGTTTTCTATTAATTGTGGTGATTATTTCCTTTATTAGTTGGGCTGGGTTAGCACGAGTGATTCGAGGGCAAGTTTTATCGATTAAAGAACAACAATTTGTCCAAGCAGCGCGGGCAATTGGGGCTAATCCTTTATATATTATTATTCGTCATGTTTTACCCCAAACCGCAACCTATCTGATTATTTCTGCTACCTTATCGATTCCCAGTTTTATTATTTCAGAATCGGTTTTAAGTTTAATTGGCTTAGGTATTCAACAACCTGATCCCTCTTGGGGAAATTTACTTTCTTCTGCTACAAACGCCTCAATTTTAGTGTTACAACCTTGGTTAATTTGGCCCCCCGCAATTTTAATTATTCTCACGGTTTTAGCCTTTAATTTATTAGGAGATGGCTTAAGAGATGCCCTTGATCCGCGTAGTATTCAACGATAATAGAGCAGGATCAAAATTATATCTGAATCATCCATAAAAGTCTTCATCTAATATTTGCTGAATGGAAAAGGGGCAAGTCAGAGGATATTCACCTTCACCAGGAATACGCACACCCAAAGCAGCAAACTTGCCTTCTTTTATGGCTAAATTACGAGCTTGAGGGTAAGCTTTATCCATTGCTTCGGGAATAAAATTTTTTAAAGACGGTGTATCTTCTAAATGAGTTAAAACTCGCTGACGATGTTCAATGACTGAATTATACCAACTGATCTTCATAGTTTCTGGAGCATCCGATTGAACTTGGAGTTTAAGCAAGTGAGCTAATAAGATCATGAGATTACTTTTTAACGCATTCTTCTCTGATTTTCCCAAACTTGTTAATTCCTCTATCAAATTTTCTAAATCGATGGAGTCAAACTCACCATTTTTTAGCTGTTGAATCGTTGAATTTATCCACAGTTGAAAATCATTTTCATAGAGAGAGTTTACCATAGTTTTTAAGTTGCTCACGTCTAAATTTAGATGATAATATTATAGGAATATTATTGTTTCTGGGATTCAGCTTGAACTTGTAACTCAAATTCGCTGATCTAGGTTTTAAGCTAATTCCATCACCACATCAATACTATGTCCTAATACTTCATAGACTCTTCGTTGTTGAAACAGTTCTAAACAATCAACATTAATTGTATTTTTAGTTGCCTCTTGTTGTAAAATTTTTAAAGCCGTAACCGTAGGTAATCCGGTTTTGTAAGGGCGATCTCCGGCCGTTAGAGCATCATAAATATCTGCGATCGTAATAATTTGAGCTTGGATGGGAATTTCCTCTGATTTTAACCCTAGGGGATATCCAGTTCCATCCAATTTTTCATGATGTCGATAAGCAATCGTCGGAACATTTTTTAAATCATTTGTCCAAGGAATTTGTTTTAAAAATCCATAGGTATAACTAACATGGGATTCAATAATTTCTCGTTCTTCTGCGGTTAAATTCCCTCGTTCAACTAACAATTGATTGATTTCTTCAGGAGTTAATAAAGGTTTCATTTCTCCGTCTAAATCTCGGTAGGTTAGTTGAGCCAGTTCCCGCAGTTGTTTTAAAGGATCTTCCGCTAAAACTCTGGGTTCATTGGCTTCTAATAAAATTTTCCAATATCGGCTTAATTTAGCAACTGATTCTGATAATTTTGTATCTAATTCTGGCAGAGATTGGCAAAATTGACATTCAGTTGCGTCCGCAGATTTTTGGGCAGAATGCTGCAATAAATGTTGATATTTTGTTTGGGTAGTTTCTAATTCTAAGGTGCGTTGCGCTAAGGCAAATCGATGACGGATGACCTCTAATTGACGAGGATAGAGTTTTTTCGGTTTGGTTAAAATGGCTTCAGGAACACCCACTTTTCCAAAATCATGTAACAATGCCGCATAGCGAAGTTCTTGAAGTTGACGATCACTAAAAGAAATTGCAGCTAAGGAACCTGATTGAATTGTATTAACTTCTTGACTTAAACGGACTGCTAATTCTGCGACTCGTTCCGAGTGGCCAAAGGTACAAGGATCACGAGCTTCAATCACTTGTACAGACGCTCTAACAAACCCCTCAAACAGATGTTCAATACTTTCTTGCAGGTGATTTCTTTCAATTGAAATCGCGGCTTGGGAGGCGAGCGATCGCAAAATTCGTTCTTCCCATTTAGAATAAGATTGCGTCATTTCTAACGCATTTTCAGCCGTGATCGTCACATCGGGGTTAACTTTGCGGTTAATCAATTGTAGCACCCCGATCACTTCCCCTTTGCGGTTTTGCATCGGAACTACTAAAACTGAACGGGTACGATAACTAATATTTTCATCGAAACTGCGATCCAGTTGGTAAGGTTCATGTTCCGGTAAATTATAGGCATCGGGAATATTTAATGAAACGGTTTTTAAAGCCACATATCCGGCTAAACTTCGAGGCGTTAAAGGGATGGCAAATTCTTTAAAAGACAAATTCGGTAAAGACGCATTTTGTGCAACTTTAAACACCAATTTTGATGTATTATCACTGTGATCGAGAAGATAAACGCTCCCGGCATCACTCCAAGTAATTTCCCGACTTTTTGTTAATATTAAATTCAGCAGCGAACTTAAATCTTGAGTTCCAGACAGAGCCGTACCAATATCGAGCAGTTTTTCAATCAGTTCGGCTTGCTCATCGAAGTTATAGAACAATTCAGGTTTCTCAAAAATTATTTTCATTCAGCACTTTCGCTCCACTTCCCTCTGACTGTTAACGCTGTAAGATTAAGTTGCTCTCAACTGACACCATTGACTCCCAAAAATCACCACCCATTTTATAATTAACTGAGTGCTGAAATTTTTTGAGCTAAGGTAAAATCCATTTCAGTTAAACCCCCAGCGTCATGAGTCGTTAGGATAATTGTGACTTTGTTATAGGAAATTTCTAAATCGGGGTGATGTCCAGCCAATTCAGAGGGTTCAACCAGCTTGTTCACAAATTCAATCGCTTCAATAAAATCTTTAAATCGTTTGACTAATTTTAACTGTTGTCCCTCAATTGTCCAGTCAGGGACTTGAGGAGCAAGTTGTTGAATTTGGCTATTACTAAGTAGTGCTACCATTGGCTGATGTAGAATCACAACAAACTATAATTTAATTAAAACGACTATCCGCTCTCACCCAGGATTTGCTTTAGCAGTTGCTATCGCAGATCGGGTGAGAGCGGTCTAGCGGGTCTCCTGGATTAGAACCTGACTGCCGGAAGATCACTCTAATGAGTCCGGTTATCTAGGTCAGCAAGTGTCCTATAAGAACACAGACTTGGCACTAGAGGACAGCCCCGGCACGCAGCCGGCATTTTCCAATCCGGTGACCCATGGGTTTACTACCTTCAATCATGGGCATCACCTCCTTGGCTCCCTAAACGGTTTGATTCGTTCAGTGTTTACGATTTTTAAGATAACACAAGATTTTCAAATTGTCCTCCCCCAATACCTAAAAAAATCAAATATTTTCTGGGGGTAAAATTAAGATTTTACAATCTATGACAGACGGTTGACGGTTGACTGTCTTTTTCTCCCTACCCCTTCCTTAACTTTGATGTTCCAACGCTGACAAATTCAAGGTTTCATAATATTCAAAGGGTTGATGAATCCAGGGATCATCTGCCAGATAATCGACATAATAATTAGGAACCATCACCGAACAACTTTTATACCAGAGAACAGCAGTTCTGATCTCTTGAATCTGAGGATAACGAGATTTCAACCAACCGATAGACTCTTGTAAACTAATCCCAGAATCCACTAAATCATCTACTAATAAAACCTGACTCCCCAAGGTGTCCGTCGTCATGGTTAAGTGTTCAGCAATTTTAATCGCACCTCGAACTTTACCCCCGGCTCCATAATAGGATGATGTCGCTAAAATCGCCATCGGTTGTTCAAAAATGCGGGAGAGAATATCCCCAACTCGTAATCCTCCCCTTGCTAAACAGACAATTTGATTAAATTGCCATTGAGATTGAAAAATTTTTGTCGCTAAAGTTTCAATTTTTTGGTGGTATTCTGTCCAAGAAATATGCAAGTCGCTCATGCCGGGTAATAGTAAACACGCAAAGGATTTTTTAAATCATATCAAATCCTTACGACATTTTAGATAAGCACCGTTCCAAATATATTTGGGCAACTTGATCGTGGGGATTGCGATTTAGGCATTCTTGGAATAATCTGGCCGCCTCTGAGTAACGTTCTAAATAATGTTGCAGTAATCCATACTCAAAGGTGGTTTTGGTAATTAATTTTCCGGCTTTAATCATTGGCAAATCTGCATCGAAGACTTCATAAACCGTCACCGCATCGGATTTTCCTTTAACTTTAACCCGATCAATAATCCGAATTGCATATTGATTCGCATCTTCTAAAGCCAGAAAAGTTCGATTAGTAATTAATAACGAAACCCCATAATTTTTAGTTAAATTTTCAATCCGAGAAGCCACATTAACCGCATCACTAATTACCGTACTATCCAGACGATTTTTACCTCCTACAATTCCTAACATTAATCCTCCGGTATTAATTCCAACGCCTATTTTAATCGGGGGACGTTCGGGGCGTTGTCGGGTTTCATTATAGTCATTAAGTCGGTTAATCATCGCAATTCCGGCTCGAACAGCATCATCAGCAGACCCTCCAAATAATGCCATAATTTCATCCCCAATATATTTATCAATAAAACCATAATTTTCTACAATAGCAGGTTCCATCCGGCTTAAAAAAGCATTAATAAATTTAAAATTATCTTCAGGAGTCATATCTTCGGAAAGGCTAGTAAAGTCCCGAATATCAGCAAATAAAATCGACATTTCCTTTTGAACAGCCGCCCCTAACTGAACTTCTACAATACTTTCATAGCCTAAAAAAGATAGAAATTCATGGGGAACAAATCGCGCCGCCGCGTCCGTTAATTCAAATTCGGAATCTAAAGCTTCATCTAAATTTTGATTCAATTCCGAGAGTTTTTCCATAAATTGAATTCGTTCTTCTTCGGCTGTTTTGCGTTCGGTAATATCAACAACAAACCCTTCATAATAGAGTAATTCCTCCTGTTCATTAAAAACGGCTCGTGCATTTTCAGAAATCCAGATCATGCTGCCATCTTTGCGAAAAGCTTTGAATTCAAAGTCTGAAACTTCTCCCTGTTGATCAAGTAATTGTGTAAAATCTTTTCGGCGTTGAGGATCAACATAAACTTGTTCTTGAATATTCGTAATTGTTGACATTAAATCCCAGGGAGAATCATAGCCTAAAATCTTGGCTAAGGCAGGATTTGCACTAATATAATGTCCGTTGGGTGTGGTTTGAAATAAGCCTTCACTAGCATTTTCAAAAATACTACGATATTTTTCTTCTGCTTGTCTTAAAGCCTGTTCCGTTTGCTGACGTTTGGTAATATCTTGAAACGCGAGAATCGCATAGACTAAATCACCCTCTTCATCATAAGTAGGTGTTACCCAATTTTCAATCAAAATAGTTTGATCCCCTTGATTCACTTCTAAAATAAACGTGGTATCTGGGGTGGGATTATATAAATCACAATAAGGGACGGGTTGAGGGGATTGATTCTCCTGACATCCGTTAAGATAGGCTTGATAAATATTGAATAAAGTTTCGCAGAAAACCCCTGGAGTCACTTTAGTTTTCAGCAATTCTTGGGCTTTTTGATTGGTATAATGGGGCTTTCCAGTGGGATCTAAAACAGCAACACCAACCGGAATTCCTTCTAAGAATTGTGTCATTTGTCGTTCACTTTTGCGAACTTGAGAATAAAGTTTAGCATTGTCAATGGAAATCGCGGCTTGAGAAAATAGAATTTTGAGAACTTCTAATCTTTCGGGTGTAAACACTGCGGTTGCTAAGTTATTTTCAAGATATAAAATTCCGATTAGTTTCCCTCGATTTTTAATCGGAGTACACAGAATAGATTTCGGTTGATGTTTTAATAAATAGGGATCGTGGCGATACCGAGATTCTTGACGAGCATCGGCAAAAATCACAAACTCTTGGGTTTGAATCACGGTATTAAGAATTAAAAGGGGTAGGGTTTCACTCTCCTCTACAGGAAGGGATTGTAATAAGGAATGAATCTCAATGGAGTCTCCATTCACTGGATTTAAACTAGCGATCGCTTCAATTGCTAATTTTCCCGATTTAGATAAAATAATACAACATTTTTCGGCTCCGGCATTTTCAATTACAACTTGAATTAATCGCCTCAATAGTTGTTCTAAATCAATTTCCTGTGATAAGGCTTGGGAGGCTTTCATCACCGTTGCTAAATCAAGCGCAGCCGAACCTTCATGGCTACTAGAAACAATGGTTTCTGTCGTATTAGCATTGAGGGTTTTTACCGTTTGAGACAGGGAAATTTGCTCTAAAATTGAGTTTAAGAGTTGGGGATAATTGGATTCTAAATTCTTAACTTTAGCAAAAGCTCCCCAATGAGCATAACCATAATAAGCATCAATTAGGTAGACCCTAGCAATTTTTTCTTTTCCCCAACCTAAATAGAATTTAGCTGCTAATTCATAAGCTAAGGCTTCTTCAGGAATAAATTGATGGGTTTTAGCTCGATTTATCGCTTGTTCAAAAGCTTCAATTGTTTTGACATAATTACCTTGAATCCGGTTAGATTCTGCTTCTACTAAATAAAAATAATGAGAAACATTAATCTGCTCTAAACTCGACCAAGCCTTTAATTTTTCTTGGTTTTGAGCGATTTTTTCTAAAATTTGCTGTTGTTGTTCAGACGATAATTCAGAATAGAGTTCCAGATAAATTAAAGACTGATAACCATAAAAAATGGGCAGTAAAATTGAAGGAGTTTGTTGTGCTAAATAGAATTCCGCTTGCTGAGACCATTCCCTAGACTGTTGTAATTGTCCTAATCTATAATTTAAAACCATTAAATTCACCGCCAATTGAAACGGAAGTTCCTGGGAAGAATGCCCAATTTCACTAACGCTTCTTGTCCAATTTTCGGGATAAATTGTCAAATCTAATAGAGTTTGAGTCTCTAATTTTCCATTTAAAATTTGCAAGCTTTGATGATAGGCTTTAAGGACAAAAAGTTTTGACCCAGATTTAACATCCTGAAATAGATTTAAACAATCAGCAACTTCTAACTCCAGTTCAGACACATCTTTTCCGGTGAGATAAGCCATTTTAAGATAAGCCTTCGCCAGACAATAAGCTTGATCAATATTCCTAGCTTCTTGAGCTTGAAGATAGCTAGTTTGCAGAGGAGATAAAAGCTGTTTTAGGGGTTGTTTCCAGGGTTTAATTAACTCATAAACCAGGTGTTGAACTTTAAATTTTAAAGCAGAATTAGCCTTTTGCTCGGATAATCTTAAGGCTAATTCTCCGATTTGATTTCCTAACTCTATGTCCCCTTGGATACAAAGAATGAATCCGAAAGCTGCATAGACAAGACTGGATAAAGCGGTATTACCCTGTTGACAGGATAAATTAATCAGTTTTAAAACCCAAAAGGGAAATTGTTGGGGTGTCGCCACATAAGCGCAAGGAAAAGCAGAGGTTAAAATTGTAAATAAAGGAACTAAATTAGGATTATCTAATTCAGGTAAATTCAATAAATCTAAGGGTGTTCTTCCGGCTAAATCTGTAATAAAATTCTGTTTTAAGTGTTGCCAATTTTCTAAACTTGAATCATCGCTAAAAGTAACACCCAGTTGTTGACAAACTTCTAAAGCCAGATTCACAGCATTTTGATCTTGATGTTGGCTTCTGTAACCTTGAATCATCAACTCATAAATTCTAATTTTATCGGATAAAGTTTGAGCTTTCTCTAATACAATATTACCCCAATCCTGGAGGTGATCAAAGTCATCACTGAGATAGGCAATTTCTGTTGCTTCTGTATATAATTCTAAGGTTAATTGATAGTCAGTTTCCCAACTGTTCGCCGCTAATAATCCCAGACCAATCGCTAAATGTCCAATCGCGGTTAGATAGGCGGTGGCAATTTTCGCTTTTCGTCCCGCCATTAAGTTGAATAATGCTAATTGATGCCGTTCTTTTTGATCCCGAATTAAACCCACTCCTAAATTTAACTGATTAACAATATTTAATAAAATTTCCGGCGAAAGTTCAGTTATAATAGTTTCCAGAGGTTGATTCACTTGTTGTTGAATTTGACTTAACAATAACCGTCCTATTTTTAAATGAGTCGCTTGTCGTTGAGCACTGGGAATTAACAGATAAGCCGCTTGTTGGACGCGATCATGAATAAATTTGTATTGATCAAACTCCGGCTTTAATAGGGGTAAAGTTTCATCGGGATCAAGCTGGGAAGAGGAGAGAACATCCGTTTTTAAAGGACAAAAGGGATAAATATCTCTAGCAATTATAATGAATTGAGCGTGCAAAGCAATTTCTAGCACTTTTAAAGTTTCTAAATAGGATGTTTGTGTTACCGTTGCTAAATCAATGAGATTAAATTGATGACCTAAACAAGCCGCAATTTTTAAAATGTTCTGGGTAGATTCGGGTAATTGTTGTAATTGATTAAGAATTAAATCTAAAATATTAGGACTAACAGAATGGGTTTTAATTTGAGTTAAATCACATTGCCAACCTCCGAGTAAATCCCGATTATTGAGTGAAGATTGAGGAGGATCAAACCAAATCAGTTCTTCTGTATATAAAGATTGAATAAATTGACGGGCGAAAAAAGGATTTCCTTGGGTTTGTTGACTGACTAATTCTGTTAATGGTTTAGCCCGTTCTAAGGGACAAACTAACGTTTCTGCTATCAGTTGATTAACAGCAGATTCTTCTAAAGGATTTAAACAAATTCGATGAATAGGAGTTCCTAAATTTTGTAAGGTTTCTAAAGTTTTCGTTAACAGATGTCCTGCCTCGATATCTTCATCCCGATAGGCTAAAATTAAAACCAAGGTTTGAGGAGTAGAATAAGTATAATTTTCAGGACTCATTAACACCTGAATTAACCGTAAAGATTCTATATCTGCCCATTGTAAATCATCCAAAAATATGACTAAGGGATGTTGCGGGTTAGCAAAAACTTGAATAAACTTTTGAATTAACCGATTAAACTGATTTTGATCGAGATAAGCATCTAATTCATTCCCCGCAGGTTGCTGACCTAAAAAAGATTTTAATTCAGGAATAACATTAATTAAAACCTGTGCTTGATCTCCCAATACCTCTAAAAGTTTTGTTTTCCAAGCTTCAACCTTGATGGCGGGTTCCATCAATACTTGTTGAACTAATTGTTTAATCCCTTGTACCCATCCCCAGAAAGGCGTATTATGTTTAAATTGATCAAATTTACCCGCTATAAAATAACCTGGATTTTGTAGCGTTGTTTGATAAAATTCTTGAATCAGGGCAGACTTTCCAATTCCTGATTGACCTGTGATTACAACAATTTCTGATTGAAAGTTTTGAAAAATTGAATTTAAACGAGCCAGTTCTCTCTCTCGACCATAAAATTTATCAGGAATAATGAAACGATCATTAAAGTCCATTGTCGCCAAAGAAAATAAAGGAATATCTCCTCCAGTTTCCCACTGTTCTAAACAAAATTCTAAATCATGCCGCAGTCCTAATGGGGTTTGATAACGTTCCTCTGGATTTTTAGCCATTAACTTTAAAATAATATTATTGATCATCATGGGCAAAGAAGGTTTAATTTCTCTTAAAGGCGCAGGCGTAATAGCTAAATGAGCATGAATTAACTGCAAGGGATCAGAAGATTGAAACGGCAGTTTTCGAGTAAATAATTGATAAAGTGTTACCCCTAAAGAATATAAATCTGTCCGATAATCAATTCTGCGATGGGTTCGTCCCGTTTGTTCTGGAGACATATAAGCTAAGGTTCCTTCTAATCCTTGAGGATTAGCAATGTCTTGGTTTCGATGGTTGAGTTGAGTAGAAATACTAAAATCGATCAGTTTAACTTTCAGAGTTTCTGGGTGAATTAAAATATTTTGTAGTTTAACATCTTTATGAATAATTTGATTTTGATACAACTGTTCTAAAATTTTGGTAATTTCAATGGCAATTGCCAATAATTCACTCAAGGTTAATTCTCGATTTACCCAATAATCTGCCAGTGAAACACAACCTTGATCCTCCATAATCAATGCCAACCCATTCCCATAGGGTTCCAACTCCAAAATCGGAACAATTCCCGATATATTGAGGTCTTTTACAATCTGATATTGATTCCTAAATTCAATTAGGGAGGGGACTGTTGGGAATTGACTGCGTAACAGTTTAATCACAACAGGGAACCCGTCAGACAGACGAATTCCACGATAAACCAGTGTTCTAGAACCGTTATAGATAGGGTTAAGAATCTGATAGCCAGGTAGAGTGATCATAGCGGGATTCTCGCTTATCGAAATCGGGAAAGGATGTTGTTTGGAAACAGGCTATACACCCATTAAAACCTCACCCATTAATCATCATTAAGGCAGATTACGAAGCGGTTTGTTGGGTATGTGGAACAGGCAACATGAGTTGTTAACTAGGGTATTGGGTGTCAGTCAACCATCAACCATCAACCGTCAACACCTCAGACTCTTTTAATCATAATTGATCAGCGAGGGTCATCTAGGGGGTTTGCAAACATCCTACCATCAGGTAATATTGCCCCTGTCAGAATTGTTTCTGTGCAGTTTGCCTGATTGAGAACAGCGCCCTGAAGATTGGCGTGGGAAAGATTAGCCTGAGTTAAATTTGCGCCACTCAAATTCCCATCCTTTAAATTAGCATTCACCAATTGCGCCCTACTCAAATCGGCATCACTCAAGTCTGCCCCTCTCAAATCGCAATCATTTAGCAGAGTATGTTGTAAATTGGCACTAACTAACTTGACTCGCTTTAAGTTAGCACCGATCAGTTCAGCTTGGCTTAAATTTGCTACTACTAATTTAGCGTGATTTAAGTTGGCATGGGTAAGATTGGTTTTTTGGAGATTGGCTCCAATTAAATTAGCATGACTTAAATTAACCCCGGTTAAATCCAGAGATGAGAGGTTGGCGCCTTGAAAATTGCGATCGCCGCTTTTATATCTTCGCAGAAGTTCTCCTCCATCCGTGATACTAATATCCCTTGGGGGTGAAAATAGCAAACGAAACGTTAATTTATTACCACTTTCGATCACCCGTCCTAATTCTTCATAAAGGGGATAGGAACCTAAACCGCTTAACCTCACCCAACCCCGTGAACGAGTCATTGCTACAAATAATTGATGACGAAAATTGAGATTATTCTCAACAGTGGCAATTTGATCTAAACCAACAATATAAACCATATCGGCTTCATGTCCTTTCGCCCGATGAATCCGCGAAATCGTCACGCCTCCTTCACACCAAAATTGATTGGCATTTTGGTTATTATAACTGGGTTTAATCATATTACAATCCGGTGTTCCGGGGATAAAAATATCAATTCCTTGCTGGATTAAAAAATTAGCAATATAGGTTTCTAATTGAATTGCTTCCCAACCCATTCCTAAGACAATTACTAAAATTTCTCGACTGGGACGCAAGCCATCAATTTTTAAGTTATAAAGCAGGCGATCGCTTAAAGCTGTTAATTCTTCTGTCCGAGAATGATAAGCTTCAAATTCAATTAAAGGTTGTTTCCATAACTCTGCAACGGGGTTAGGAGAATTTTGTTCAGAACGATAAAGAGTAATAGTTTCACCCAGTTTAAAGGGAGAATTAAAGGCAGATTTTTCCTTTACTTTTAAATTCGGTAAAATCACTTGATAACCCATCGTTTGCCAATCTTCCGCCCACTTCATTCCTGTTAATAATCCTTGGGGACGTAATAACCCCAAACCAATCCCGTGAGCCGCCGTTAAAATCGGGGCGGGAATCCGATAACATCGAGACATAATCTCTGTTTTTTGGATGCCATTCCCATATTCCCCCGTTACTAATTGTCCCCATTCATCCCCAAATAATTCACTGGCTGTGGGTACTTTTAAACTCTCTAAACTTTGAACTTCATCATAAGCCCAAATCAACCGTTTCTGAGGAGTTTCCGAACTATTTCCCTCCTGAAGATTAACAGGACGTAAGGCTTGATAAGCCATCCAATAAAAAGGCTGTTTTCCCTCAAATTTTAGATCCTCATCCACCATAAAATCCTGCCCTTCATCAATGAGAACGGCATCAAAAATAGTTGGAATTGTTGCCGATTTTAATAAGTGACAACAAGCTTCTGCTAAAGCTTCATTCGCTTTTAAACGAGTGGTTTGTTGTACGCTTTGGCTCCAAACTCCCGCAGCTTGACAAATAGTGCGATAAAAACCCGGTTGATCTTTTGATCCCCAAGCATGGAGAACTTTCAATTTAGAATTTTGGGGATCATAACCCATTTGATTACAACTAAACCTCCTTAACCATTGATCCACCTGTTGCAAAATTGGCTCATATAAACTCCGACTAAAAAATACTAAAACAAGATCCCATTCGGGATATTTAAGGTGCATTTGTGCCACTTTTTGACACAATAACACCGTTTTTCCTGAGCCCGCAATTCCTCGAATTCGTTGGGGCCCTGGGGGAATCACTTTAGCAATTTGTTCCTGTTGTAAATCCAGTTCAGAAATCCGTTGTCTAACAATTGCTAACACCGCACTCCGCGTTAAAGACGTCTCTAAATGATCCGTTTGACTAAAAACAAATCGACGACTCGGCGGACGAAACAACGGTGTTCCACTAATCACCCCCTTTAACACCCGCCATTGTTCCTCAGAAAGTTCCTCCCCCCTAGCCACTAACGGAGCTTTCTGAATGACTGCAATTAAACTGGAGGGTTGACCGTTAAGCGACAACTGACACCCTAGATCTTCTTGAAATAAAATAGGAGGAGAACTGGGTAAAAGATCAAATCCTCGATATTGCCATTGAGATTGGAGAATGCGAGGTAAGGCGACTAATACACGACTTGGAACCTTCTGACGCAGGATTTCTTCTAAATTGCAATAGTCCAACAGGGCAAATAGTTGATGCTCCGCTTGTTGATAGGGATTTGCTTGAGTGGTATAAAATTCTTGAAGTTCCCAACAATGACCTGTAATATTAAGAATTTGGTCAATCGTTATTGATTTCACCTCAATAATAATTAATCCCAATTCTGCATCTACGATTAAAATATCGGGTTCTTTCCGAAACCTTCCCAGTTTCGAGAAAATAGGATAACGCCAATAGGCAATACAATCTCGTTGGGCCCAGGTTTGGCAAATCACCTTCCAGACTTGATATTCAGCTTGTTCACCTGCTTGAAACAGGGGTTCAGTCGTGATAAATTTGCGATCTTGGGACTGGGCATCTCCGATCATTTTTAGGCTTTTTTGTCTGTTGTCGGTTGTCTGTTAACTTACGAGGGGTTTGGGGGAGCGATAAGTCCCACACTGAATTTCACGCTCACAAAAAATAACCACCAAATCAGCGTGGGATACATGGACTCCCCCAGGTTAATTTTGTTTGTCCCAATCCCGACAGAATTAACAATAGTATGATAGACTATATCCAAGAGTTTTGAAAGCGACAATGTTTCAGGCATACAAATACCGTATCTATCCAAAAATTGAGCAGCAAATCGCCTTAGCTAAAAGCTTTGGCTGTTGCCGTTGGTATTGGAATTATGCCCTGAATTTATGCCAAGAAACTTATAAAACAACAGGAAAGGGGTGGTCAAGAACAGCAATTCAAGGATTGTTACCTCAACTTAAAAAGGAATATCCTTGGCTAAGTTATGCCTATTCTCAATGTTTACAAGTTGTCGCGCTCAACTTATCTACCGCTTACAAAAACTTTTTTGAGAAACGGGCTAGATTACCTCAATTCAAATCCAAACATAGCAGACAATCAATCAGTTATCCCCAAAATGTTAAGTTTCTAGGAGATTACCTAAAATTACCCGGTAAAGTGGGGTTGGTTTATTGTGTGCGTCACCGTCCTTATGAAGGGACAATCAAAACCGTTACTGTTTCAAAGAATCGTGATGGGAAATACTACGCATCTGTGTTAGTTGATGACGGGAAGGAAACACCCAACTTATCAACTCATGACCGTGATCTCAACGCTGCGACAAATATCAAGAATGAAGCCTTGCGGATTCTGTCGTTGGGAACCAGCGATACTGCTAGTCTGAGGGGATGTCAGTCATCAGAAAAAACTTCTGTTTCTTCAGATGCTATCCCCGTTGATGCTAGAAGCCCACACTTACTCTACGAGTAAGTGTGGGTAGTTCACCATCTCCAAGAGTGTCAACTTGTGTCAAGCTCTGTTAACTTTGTTTTACCGGATATCCACCCTAGTTGATCACAAACTCAATTGAGTCTTATGGCTCCTTTTTATCGCCTAATCTTATTTATATTCGCCTGTACTGCCTACTGGGGTGGAACTTCCTGCTTTAGTAGCAGTGCGACTGCTGCGATTGAGAACAAAACCCAACAGCTTACAGACACAAGCAGGCGTGTCTCCACTCTACCTTTAGCAGATTCCGCTAGATCTTGGCAAATTGCTCAGAACAGCCCAGAGAAACCCCCCAAAAAAGACCCTAAAACACCGCCAAAACCTAAAACACCCTTCCGTTTTCCCTCACGGTTGTTACTTCTAGGGGTAGGAGCTTTAATTGTTACAGGGGGAGCGATTTTAATTTTAATTCGGCTCCTGAGTCATCCTGATGACGGGGAAGGTACAGTAGTGGATATTGAGGCGGAAACGGTGACGGAATCTCATCCTGAACCGCCACAGTCGTCTCCACCTCCTCCATTAGCAGAGATTAGGGCGATTACACAGGGACAGACGCAAGCCGCCCCAACCGTAATCCAACAAAATCAGCCTTCTGTTTCCTTAGAGGAGAATGGTTATCGAGACACAACATTAAAGGTTTCTCCCACCGATACACCTTCGGAAACACCAACTGCATCTGAAAACCCCCCTGCGGTGAATAACTCGGTGACAGATACCGTTAATATTCACCCCCCCTCCTATCAGTCGAAACTTGATCCCCAGGAAAAATGGATTAACGATTTAAAACAAATCAACCCAGATATTAGGAGTAATGCCATTTGGGAACTCGCTCAAGCCGGAGATTCCAGGGCTATTCAACCTTTGTTAGAGTTATTAATTGATTCCGATTCTAATCAACGCAGTTTAGTTTTAGCCGCCCTTTCAGAAATTGGAAATCGCACGTTAAAACCCCTAAACCGGGCTTTAAGTTTGTCCCTTCAAGATGAAAATGCCGAAGTTAGAAAAAATGCCATTCGAGATTTAAGCCGAATTTATGATTTAGCCACCCAAATGAGTCAAATCTTACAACGAGCCGTCGATGATCCCGATCCTGAAGTTCAAGAAATGGCAAAATGGGCAACCAATCGATTAAGTCGCCTCCGTTCTGTTTCCAGTCGTGATCAACCTCCTATTGGATGACTATTTACTTTTCGTATAGCTGATAAAGTTGGGTTAGTTCCCGTTTAAATTGTTCCCGCACACTATCGGGGGCCACAATTTCACAATCTTTGCCATAACGAAACACCTCTCGAATTAACCAAAAGGGATTTACAACCCGTCGCACCACTTGGCGGATATTTCCCAAAACCTCGTTTTCAACATCTTCCAGTTTCGGTTCATAGGCATTTGCCAACCACCCCCTAAAATGTAAGTACACTTTTAGAGAATCCAGAGAACCTCGCCACTCCCCTTCGATGGGTAATATTCCTTGAATTCGGTCTAACCTAAGACATCGATTATGGCGGAGTTCTGGCACATCTTGACTATCTTCTGTTTGATCGCACCAAACTTGTAAGTAGAATCGCTTCTCATACAGACGCACTTCTGCATAACGGACAGTAAATTCTAACTCCTGATGTTGGGAGTTTTCATAGGACAAACGAAAAGGCTGTTGATTCCTAATATATTCGTCAACCTGATTCCGCGCACTTTGCAGAGGTTGGTTCATCTGTTGTAGTAATGCTTGACGCAGAGGAGCTTCTAAGTTTTCCTGATCCAGTAAAAGTGTAATTAGGGTTTCTGCGTCTTCCACTTGACCCGCATCTAATAAGGCTTTCGTTGCTTGTCGTAAGGCTTTGATTTGTTTGGCGTTCAGGGTTAATCGGTTACGGCTGACTTGCACTTCATTTTGAGCGATCGCAGCCACTAACCCCGATGCACTGGGATTATCGCCCCATTTAATATCCAGGCGTTGGGCGATGTCTTCGAGCTTTTGTTTAGTTCCAGGGGGGACGGACAGGGTTAGGGTTTCTTTTTTTCTAGCCATTTTCAAAAATAATTGCAATTACTACTTGCACTTTATAGATGGGTGTGTAATATTAATAAGTGTCAGTGATATTTATTGTAAAACAGGAAAGCCCCATTGTGGATACTTACTCTATCATACTCAAGCCTGTTTATTCCTGTCCAGCCTCAGAACCATTGCAGGGCGTGACCTTACCCCCTGGTTGGACATTAGCATGGCATCAGGCGGAAACCTTCAAAGCGTTGAGTGATCCGAATATTGATATTGTTTTCAATACCGCCATGACAGGGGATGGTAAGAGTTTAGCGGCCTATCTGAAAGCGATGACGGGACGTAATTACACCTTAGCCATGTACCCGACTAACGAACTCGCACGGGATCAAGAACGACAAGTCCAGAATTACAAAACTCAATTTCAGCCGGACTATGATCCTCAAATTTACCGCTTAAATGGTTCTATTTTAGATGATTTTATCGAAACCAATCAGTTACCCTCTCGACAGCAAGCCTTAATTAATCGCACGAATAACTCAGAAATTCTACTAACAAATCCTGATATTTTTCACTATATCCATGATTTTCGTTATCTCCGTCGAAATAAGAAAGGCAAAGGCGACAACGCCGACAAACTATTTCGGCGCATTGATGAATACTATGAGTTATTTATTTTTGACGAATTTCATGTTTTTTCATCTCCTCAAATTGCTAGTGTTATGAATGCGCTGCTGTTGATTAAACATACCTCAGTTAATAAAAAATTTCTGTTTCTTTCGGCTACTCCTAGCGAACTTCTGCAAAATTTTCTATTCAAATCAGGCTTGAAGTACCGAATTATTGATCCGGTCGCTCAAGGTGCTTATCAATTTGATCCTAATTTAGTTACAACGGGATGGCGACAGGTTAGCCAAGGCATTAACCTAACATTTCCTAATCAGTTAGAGCCTAATTTTCGTTCCGGTTATGATTGGTTAGTTGAAAATGCTGAAACTACTATCTTAAAATTTTTCCTAGACTATCCTGGCAGTAAAGGAGCAATTATTCTTAATTCTATTGCTTCTGTTTATAAACTGTTACCCAAACTCAGATCATTGTTTGAACCTCATGGTTTAAAAGTTATTCCTAATACGAGTTTGACAGGGGAAACAGAAAAAGCCAAATCAATCGCAGAAGCGGATTTAGTGATTGGAACCTCTACTATTGATATTGGCGTTGATTTTAATATTAATTTTCTCATCTTTGAAGCGTCTGATGCCGGGAATTTTATTCAACGCTTTGGACGATTAGGAAGACATCCTAATTTTCCCATTTACCAAGCTTATGCTTTAATTCCTAACTTTTTGGTTGCTCGGTTATTTAGTGAACAATCACCCTTAAAAGTCGGGGAAAACTATGATCGGATCACCTTTACTCAATCGATTCGTTCTTGTTGGTCTTTTGTTAATCAGTTTGAAAATTATCCTAAACGATGGGGAGGAATTCAATCGGCTTGTGTACATAACGAGTTATTAAACATGAAAAACGAGTATCCACAAGCAGTCAATAATTTTAAACGAGATATTGAAAGTGCCTTTGGGATGAGTTTAGGTCATAAATATGGTCAAATTAAACACTGCTTGAATGAAAAGAAAAACAAAATTATTCAAGAAGCGCGTAGTTTTCGAGGGAGTAGTCAGCTAGACTGTGCTATTTATGATATGACTAACCCAGAGGAACCGGAAAAAGAACGATTTAAAACCTATAATCTTCCTGGCATTCTCAGTAATTTTATTATAGAATGGATGGAAGAAAAAGACTTTATGAAAAAAGTAGAAGTTGCAGGTTTACCTAAAAAACGGTTTGAAAATGCTTTGTGTTATCTCAAGTTAATTGATTACCGAGAAGTTAGGGAAAATTGGCACTTCTACTATTCAGGAGATGATTTTGATGAAATCAAGAAATCAGGAAAAGTTCAAGTTCTCAAGGGTTTAGAAATTAGTAATAGCATTAATGCCATTAGTCGGACGTTATATCGGCAAGGAGTAGTGTGTTTTATTTCTGATCGCGATCGCAGTTATTTACAAGCTAAATTAGGCTTACCAATGCAATTTCAAGCCTATGGAATAGACGATAAGCTAGATGAGAAGCCTCGCTATACCATTGCTTTTGGACAGTCAGCCTTAATGTTAGAAACTTTAATTTGGTGTTGGAAACCGAAGGAGGATGAAGGATGGATTTGTTGAGATCGAGTAGGAGAAAGGGTTTTGCCCGACATCAGAAGGCAATAAAGTTTCAATACCTGAAAGGCATTAGTTGCAGTGTTGCACTGCTCTGCTTCCCTTTCTCCTCGTCCCCATCATACCCCATAATTTTCACTTTGCCTGCATTAGCCGCAACGAGGAAGTTTATCATAAGGCTATAAAGACGTTGACAAAATTAAAAAGGACTGCCAAGATGGTAGAAACGTTTACCAGCAACTTTCCTATGCTTATCCAGCTTAACGATAGTGATTTGTTACAGATGCCACTCAGCTTGCGTGCCAATCTCCTGAACTGGGTGCAGACGAGACAGATGAAGCCAAACCGACAAGCTCAATCTTCTCAAACCCAGCCATCTCAGATTGAGGCTTATCAGCTACCGATTGATTTTGAGAATCTTGGACAGGTACAACAGGAAAAGAAATCAAGTCCAGTCTCTATCAAGCTTGTTAAACCATCTCAAGACAGCCCAAACCTTTCGACCCAGAAATTTGATCATGTTCATGTCCATCTTTCGCAACTCTTTGATGCGGGAATTCTTACGCAAGCAACCCCACTCCGAGTCAGATTGAAGAAGGAAAACGTTAAGAAATTCGGTTACAGCTATATCACCACAGGATTGAAAATCTCCTCTCAAGGTACTGTCCTTTACAAAGGAGAGGAATTCGACAAGCCGAGTCCTTTAGCACAAAAAATTAATGGTAGTCCTGTTAATGGTTGGGAATATGTCGAAGCGAAAAAGAATGGTCAATGGGTTTGTTTAGATGAATTACGCAAAATTTGGAGAAAAGCTAATGATTAAAACCTGTCCAAACACTCAAAATTTGAGTAATTTTAGCTCAAATTTAACAAATTTTGTATTCAGGAGGAGGGAATGCCAGCCAGAGATGCGACTCACAAAATTGTCAAACAAGCTCTGATTAAAGATGGCTGGGAAATTACGGATGATCCTTATGTTATTTCTTATGGTGAACGATTTTTATTTGTTGATTTAGCTGCCAGAGAATCCGAACCGTTAAAATCCTTAGAAGGACGATTGATTAGTGCCAAAAAAGATAATTCCAAGATTGCGATTGAAATTAAAGAGTTTAGAGGTCAATCATCAATTGCTGATTTACAACAAGCCATCGGACAGTATATACTTTATCGAATTTTACTGTCTCAAGTTGATCCAAAACGGGTACTGTATTTAGCCGTTTCTGATATCACTTATAACAATATTTTCAGTGAACCCGTTGGTGAATTAGCTATTGCTGAAATACCTTTAAACTTATTAGTTGTAGATGTCAAACAAGGAGAAGTTAAACAATGGATACCTCAGCGACCTACCGAAATATCATCAAACAAATTCTCTTAAAATATGCTCAACTTCGTCCCTCTCATGGAGAGATTCGATTAGATGTTGTTTTTGATGAAATCCGCGATCGCTATGCTCTCATGCAAGTTGGTTGGGATCAAGGGCGAAGAATTAGAGGAAATTTAATTTATATCACGATGCAAAATGAAAAAATTTATATCGAATACGATGGCATTGAACAGGGAATTACTAAAGAATTAATTCTAGCTGGAATTCCTGAACAGCAAATTATTTTAGCCTTTTTACCTGAACCTTTACCCGCTTTAACTTAATTTTAATCAGGATATCTTAACCATGAATGAAGATGAACTTCCGCTAGATTTAAACTTTGACCAAATTGAAGAAGAAGAAACCCCGTCTCAACCTGAATTGTTAACTATTCGCTTATTTAGAGAAGCAATTAAAGGAACTCAGGGGAATGAAGGCGATCACTTATTAGAAACGTTTGCTGATTGTGTTTTACCTAAACTAATGACGCAATTAGTAGGAGCAACGGCAAAAGGAGGTCAATTCACAGAAGATCGACGTGCAGAGGGAAAAAATGTAGAACGGAGTAAAGAAGATCAATCTTTTATTTCCCATCTTCTTAACGGTTTATTTCCGACTTACCGGGTTTTAAAACTTCTCAAAACTTTAGAAACCAATCCAGTAAAACGGTTTTGTAGTGAGTTAGAAGCGAGTATTTTTATAGCGTCTTATATTCTCCATGATTTTGATAAATTTCCTGACTATCCTATTTGGCTCACTAACAATGATCCTGAGCAAAAATTTCAAGGGCGAAATTGGAGGGTAAAAACTGCTAAAAAATCAGATGCACCCAATTTAGGACGAGAATATATTGCTCAGAAAATTAAAGTGTTGGACTTAGATATTCTTCTGGGGAATAACTGGGAATCCTATATTGATGATTTAATCTGGTTGAGTAATAATGCTGGAGTTAAATATGATGCAGATTTAGGCTTAGAAAGTCGAGGTTTGTCTCCTAAGCTAGATGGAAGAGTCAGGGGAATTTTATCAAATTTGGTTAGACTTTCTGATTTATTTGCTTCCGTGATTAAGCATCCTTTTAATAGTCAAGAAGGAAGTTTAGTTGAAATTCTGAAAGACTTAAGTAATAACCAACTTAAGTTTAGTTATCATGCTTTGTCCGACAATCGAGGCGTTTTAACCAATATTATTAATAATGCCTTGATGGATCTTCATCCTGAAGACTTTTATACTCCTTTATTGTATCTTCCTGATGGTGTGGTTTATTTAGCTAAAGTTGATGCTCCTGGTCTTCAAGTTGAAATAATTGCAGAGCAAGTTATTGCTAAAATTAAACAACTTTGTGCGAATCAACTCAAAGATCGACAAACGGGTTTTGGTCGAGATGGAAAAGGGCTAAAATTTGCTGATTACTACTGGCTTTTTTTTGAAATTAATGGTTTAATGGAAGTATCAGTTAATGCTGCTTGTAGAATTCTGCCATCAACAAAACCTTCCTCTGGTAAAAAACGCAGTGAAAGTTTAAGCAGTTTTCAAAAAAATGGTGAACTTCCTGCTTATTTAAACGTGAACTTTGGGGATGATTACCGTATTGATCGATTAGCTGAATTTGGGGATGTTTTGTGTCGAGGAATTTGGCGAGATTGGTGCGATCGCTTTAATCAATGGCAAAAACAACAACCGAAATCCAACCGTCAAAATTTACCCGATTTAGATTTAACTGAAAAACTGGCTGAATATTTAGGGTTAACGGATGAAATTCCTGCCTTAAAAGCAATTCAATCCCTAAAAAAAACAGGCGGTGTCCCTCTTGATTGGTATTATTTGGCTGCCAAACATAACCAAAGAAATCCCACTTTAGATGAAGGACAAATTCGGGAAGTCATGGAAGGAATGGTCAACCATGCTGTTAGCTTAGTACAACCGATTGTTCAAGAATTTACCCTTCCCGATGGTTGGGATGATTTAAGAACATACATTAATCGTGTGGTATCTTTCCCCACAGGTGCAATTATTCCACCCGAAACTCAACCTTTTTTAGTTGAACTAAGTCGATATAAAGCTGCCAAAATCACAGGGAGAGGACGGGAAAATGTCTGTGCAATGTCCAGTTCATCTTACACTGTGACGGAACAAATGGAGTCTGCAACCCTATTTACTCCTCAAGTTTATAGTAATCGTCAGATTCTATTTAATGCTCAAGCGGCAAAGCGACAAATCTGTGCAATTTGGTCAATTGAAATCATGTTGCGACAGATTTTAATGAACAAAACTAATGCAACAGGAGCAGATTTTGAGGGGGGTAAATACCGTTACTTATACCTCTATCCTGCCTATTTCTTTACCCCAGAAACCAATAACTTTCTCCAAAAAGCTTATAGTTTTATTCGTCGAACTCGCTTCGATGCTGATATTCGTAAACACCTGATTACAGAACAACAGCAAGCGCAGTTTAGTCTGGAAAACTATCAACAAGTTGATTCTCTTTTAATTCAAGAAGAATCGGAGAAAGACCAAACCTTTAAACTCAATTATCCACCCAAACAACCGTTAACATTCTTCTTCATGGCACTTCCCCCAGGAAGGGATGCCACTGATACAGAATCCTGGGTAATGCCTGCTTGGTTAGGGTTTGTATTGCCCTTAGTTTTGGATGTGAAAGTTGTAGTTTCAGAATCTCCTGTCCCTCCTTTTATTAGTGGTGCAGATTTTGAACGAACAACGATTTTAGATGGAGAACATCAAGCAATTAACTCTTTAGTTAAACAACAAAAAGATGGGACTCGCTTAGATAGTATTCTCCCTCGTTCAAAACCGTCTTTTTCCCCTTTGAATGCGTTAAGTGCTGCTTATTGTATTCATTTAGAAGTTAATCGCAAAAAGGATGGTGATCCAGATTGGGGTAAATTAGCCGCGTTAGCAAGGGATTTAGAAACCAGCCCTTTGTATGTTTTTCATTACCTGACTAAATTAGTCAGAAAGTTGGAATGGGATAGCGCACCTGTCGCCAAAATTAAACTCTACCAACAGTTTTATTATTGTTTTGATCCAGAAGGAAAAGCCATGAATCAACTTCGAGAATTAACGAGACTTTATCGCGTATTTTATCGTGCCAAAAGCCAATATGCTAAACCCAATGCAGTGCTTAAACCCATTGATGAAGCAGCCGATGTCATTCTAAAAATTGACAAAGGTTTAGCCAATAATTCCGAATCTTTAACAGATGTGGTGGCGGCACGTCTCTCTAAATTAATGACGAATGTAAGACGGAGAACAGCCGAAGGAAAACCCACCTTAACCTTTAGTGATGGCAAATGGAAACCAGCTTTAAATTCCGAAGAAGAACGTCAAGCAATTTATGATTTTGCTCAATTTTTTGTTCAGCAAATTTTTGAGGGAACGTTCAAAGGCGATCGCGGTCGTTTAGCCGGAACACAACTCAATTTAATTCGTGATACTTGCGATTATCTTTATCGCTTAGAAGATGATCACGAACGTCAAAGTATTAAACAACCGGAACCTGAAGACATTCCCGAACTGGAAGAAGCTTTATAACCTTTAATTCCAGTTAACCTCGACTTCAACCAACTATTCATTTAAGGAAACAACCATGCAATTTATTACCACTGTAGATGCTAAACATTTTCACACCGAAATCCCTGCAAAACCAATGGGAAAATATGCCCATTTTATCACCATTCGTGTGACTGAATCCTATCCTTTATTTCAGACCGATGGAGAACTCAATAAAGCCCGAATTCGCGCAGGTATTCAGCACAAAGAAACCATTAGCCGTTTAGCCATGTTTAAACGCAAACAATCAACCCCTGAACGTTTAACCGGACGGGAATTATTGCGAAACTATCAAATTGGGGATTGGGAAAAATGCGATTATAATGTTGATTTTAGTAAAACAACCCCTGACTGTGTTCTCTATGGTTTTGCTATTGGGGATGCGGGTTCAGAAAAATCAAAAGTTGTTGTTGATACCGCTTATTCTATTACTTCCTTTGATGATTCTCACCAAAATTTCACCCTGAATGCTCCCTTTGAAAATGGAACCATGAGTCGTCAAGGAGTAGTAACCAGTCGTATTAATAGTCAAGATCACATTTTACCTCAAGTTTTCTTTCCCAGTATTATTACCCTAAAAGATCCCACAGAAGCTGGATTTTTGTATGTGTTTAATAACATTTTGCGAACCCGTCATTATGGCGCACAAACAACTCGTACAGGTCGAGTCAGAAATGAGTTAATTGGTGTGGTTTTTGCCGATGGTGAAATTGTGAGTAACCTACGTTGGACACAGAAAATCTATGATTTGATGAAACATAAAGGTCAAATTGAAATGGCAGAACCTTTGAATGAAGATGATGTTTTAGTTGCTGCTCAAGACGCGATTTCTCAACTCTTGAATCAAGAATATATTCCTCATACTGATTTTATTGGAGATAGTTTAACCCCTCTGCTGACAGAAGTTAAAGCGATCACCAGTGATGAAACACGATTGAAAGCGATGTTGGTTCAAGCCAATACAGAATCAATGGCTTATGCTCAAAAGCACATTATTAAATCAGCAGAAAAAGGTAAAAAAAGCAGCAAAAAAACAGCAACAACTGTAACGGAGTCCAACTAATGACAATGATCTATCGTTGCACAATAGAACTGCATGATAGCCTTTATTTTGCCACCCGTGAAATTGGGCGACTCTATGAAACCGAACCCATCCTGCATAATTATGCCCTTTGTTATGCGTTGGGTTTAATTGATAACCCATCCTATCAAACAACGGTTTCTGAGGAGGATTCCTATCGTTATTTCTGTCCTGAACAAGTTCCTAAATATGCCCAACATTTAACGCCTTTGAATCAACAGGGAATTTATGTAACTCCCGCCCGAACAGTTAACTATACTGCGGTTCTCAACACTTGGAAATATGCCAATAATAACTATCATGTTGAGATGGAGAAAACCCAAAAAAATATTCCTAGTTTTGGCAGAACAAAGGAAATTGCTCCCGAAAGCAAGTTTGAGTTTTTTATTCTGACTGAAAACTTGTTAAAACTGCCAAAATGGATTCGCTTAGGAAAATGGGCAAGTAAGGCAGAATTAACGGTTGAAGAACTGCCAAAACTCAAACGATATCAAGAGAATGAATTTATTTTTCCCTATCCTTTGAATCCTCTGGATGTGATGTTTACCCATCAAGTTTTGAGTTATGACACGATTAATATGCCTCCAGTTAGTTTAATTCGTAATGTCAGAATGCGAGGGGAATATTACACCGTTGAAGGTCTAAAATTGCAAATTCCAGCCCAAATGCAATACCGTTTTAACTAATCCATATCTATCTACCCGTAGGGGCGAGGTCTCCTCGCCCAGTGAGTTACGATTTGGGCAGGGTTTGGGCGGGAAAACCTCGCCCCTACAAAATCTTGAAAATCAGATAGGGGTTTGTGTTTTAAGCAAGGGTTTGGGCGGGAAAACCCATCGGTGTCAACTTAAGTCTAAAAGCCTTGAAATAAATTTCAGGCTCAAAGCTAAAACCCGTTAAAACGGGTTAATGAAGAATNGCGATAACATCCTTCTCAAACCATTTAAAATTCTGCTGTTGAAATCAGCTATAATCCCTATCAGGGATTGAAACATCAGCCACTCTCTATTCAATTCCCGAACGGAACGGCGTTGAAATCAGCTATAATCCCTATCAGGGATTGAAACTTTTTCAACCATGATTTACCCCCAATCCGGGTATTGTTGAAATCAGCTATAATCCCTATCAGGGATTGAAACCTGTGAGAAATGTCGCCGCCCTTGCCGTAAACCCAAGTTGAAATCAGCTATAATCCCTATCAGGGATTGAAACAGGGGGATGAGTATTTAACCCTTCTAACCCTAGTGTTGAAATCAGCTATAATCCCTATCAGGGATTGAAACATAATGAGAAAGGTACAAAATTTCTTAATGTAAAACTATGGTTGAAATCAGCTATAATCCCTATCAGGGATTGAAACCCTATTTTAATCAACCTTTATCAATAATCCCATTAGTTGAAATCAGCTATAATCCCTATCAGGGATTGAAACTATGATTCTTCTTATAATATTGACACAGACTTATCGTTGAAATCAGCTATAATCCCTATCAGGGATTGAAACCGGCCAGGGATAACGCGATCGCACCCCTTCTTATCCCCATTCCCTGTTGAAATCAGCTATAATCCCTATCAGGGATTGAAACTACACCCCGTCAAACTACAGAATTGTACAAAGCTTGTTGAAATCAGCTATAATCCCTATCAGGGATTGAAACATCCCTATTAGTCAAACTGTAGAGATCGCTGTTAGTTGAAATCAGCTATAATCCCTATCAGGGATTGAAACTACAATATTATTATTAATATTAATAGACTGAATGTTGAAATCAGCTATAATCCCTATCAGGGATTGAAACTCCCCATATTCCAGGGAGCTTGCCCCCCACCAAGTTGAAATCAGCTATAATCCCTATCAGGGATTGAAACATAACAAGGGAGATATTTCTCTATTAAGTCATCTGTTGAAATCAGCTATAATCCCTATCAGGGATTGAAACCAGGGATATCCTCAACAATTTGGGTTATAACCAAGTTGAAATCAGCTATAATCCCTATCAGGGATTGAAACGGAAAGGCGATATCAGCCACGCCATCAGCATTAGTGTTGAAATCAGCTATAATCCCTATCAGGGATTGAAACTATCTTTTAGCCGCCCAACTCCATCAATAACTAAAGATTGTTGAAATCAGCTATAATCCCTATCAGGGATTGAAACTTCCTATTTCTTTAACCTTTTTGCCCTTGATTTGTTGAAATCAGCTATAATCCCTATCAGGGATTGAAACACTTACTGCTGAACAAACTGATAGGCCTCTAGGTTGAAAGTTGAAATCAGCTATAATCCCTATCAGGGATTGAAACACTTCCAAAGTTTCGATTCCCGCTCCTTCCATCGTTGAAATCAGCTATAATCCCTATCAGGGATTGAAACGCCTAAAGTTTGGGAGGAATATTATAATATTTGGTTGAAATCAGCTATAATCCCTATCAGGGATTGAAACCAATATGCAACGAACCACTAGACGTTGATTTTTGTTGAAATCAGCTATAATCCCTATCAGGGATTGAAACTGCCTAAGTGCTTTTTATAATAGAGGATAAATTCAAGTTGAAATCAGCTATAATCCCTATCAGGGATTGAAACATCATTATTGCCATCTAATTCGACAATAATATGGTTGAAATCAGCTATAATCCCTATCAGGGATTGAAACGGGTTAGTCAAAGCGGCACCGAGTCCATTCATTTGTTGAAATCAGCTATAATCCCTATCAGGGATTGAAACATTTGCAAGTCTTTTCCTGTAAAACGAAACCCGTCTTTCCAGTTGAAATCAGCTATAATCCCTATCAGGGATTGAAACTATCGGACTTTTTGGGTTTTTGGAGCCAACTAATTAACTAAATTGCAGTAAAGCGAGAATTGGTTTCACACTTTCGGGGAAAATAACGACGAGACTCCCTGGGGTAGCTTCAGCAAAGGCGGTTTCAATGGCTTTCATTTCTTTGAGAATAATCTCACAGTCAAAATCAGGATTTTCCTGCTGAACTCCAATCTGAATATATTTAGCCACATCTCCCCGTTGGCTTCCGCGATTATCATCATCTTCCTTAATAATAATCCGCTCGAACATCTGCGCCGCTAACCGTCCTAATTCAATAAAATCTTCGGGACGGCGATCGCCCGGTGCACCAACAACCCCAATGCGTTTACCATCGGGCCAATTGCGAACAAACTCCAGAATCGCTTGAAAACTAGCTCGATTATGGGCATAATCTAATAAAACATGGAAAGAGTGGTAAGGAATTAAATTCATCCGTCCAGGGGTTTGTTCCACCGACATCTCAAACGTCCGCAACGCCTGACTAATCTCGGTAATGGTGACTCCCTGGACATAAGCTGCTAAACTAGCGGCCAGAGCATTAGCAATCATAAACGGAGCTAACCCGCGTAAGGTGAGGGGAACATTAGCCATCTGTTCCACCCGAATCATTTGATCCCCTTTTAAAAAGGATAAATAACCTGATTCATAAATCGCTGCAACGCCTCCCTGGGCGATGTGTTCATTCACAATAGGGTTATCGGCATTGAGGGAAAAATAAGCAATTTTCGCTTTTATCTGTGATGCCATCGCTACAACTAACGGATCATCGGCATTTAACACCGCATACTCACTGGCAGCTTTTGCCACAACGCTTTTAACTTCTGCCATCTCCTCAACGGTGTTAATATCCTGTAAGCCTAAATGGTCTTCAGAAACATTCAACACCACGCCGACATCACAGCGATTAAACCCTAACCCAGAGCGGAGAATTCCCCCCCGTGCGGCTTCTAATACTGCTAATTCAACGGTGGGGTCATTTAAAATTAAAGCGGCACTTTGTGGCCCGGTATTATCTCCGGCTTCTGCTAAAAACTCTCCGATATAAGTACCATCAGTAGTAGTAAAACCTACAATTTTCTGAGTTTGTTTAAAGATATGGGCAATTAAACGGGTGGTGGTGGTTTTGCCGTTGGTTCCGGTAATGGCGGTAATGGGAATATGAGCCGAGGTTCCGGGGGGGTAGAGCATATCCACGATGGGAACCGCCACGTTGCGGGGTTTGCCTTCATTGGGTTGAATGTGCATTCGCAACCCCGGGGCGGCGTTAACTTCCACAATCACCCCATCCACTTCTCGCAATGGCCGACTAATATCGGGGGCGGTAATATCAATTCCAGCAATATCTAAGCCAATAATTTGCGCGGCGCGTTCGCAAATCCAAATATTTTCCGGGT
Source organism: Planktothrix serta PCC 8927 (assembly GCF_900010725.2). Classification (NCBI taxonomy): domain Bacteria; kingdom Bacillati; phylum Cyanobacteriota; class Cyanophyceae; order Oscillatoriales; family Microcoleaceae; genus Planktothrix; species Planktothrix serta. Next base: position 102,911 of record NZ_LR734880.1, read on the forward strand.
GAATTTCATCGGTGTGATCAATAGCAATTCCACCTGTACTTAAATTAGCCGTTGCTTTAAGATAACAAATCTCTCCGGGTTGAGGAATACTATCTAAGCGATAGCTTTGTTGTTTTAAAATATCAATACTGTGGCGATCAATTTCAATTCGAGTTAACATATTTTCGTGACCACTACCCCGACGGGGATCACGGTTTGTGTCTTCGACTAATTCTATTAACGTTGAACGACCATCTCCGATGACATGAGCCGGAACCCGTTGAGCAACGGCGACGACTTTTCCTTTAACAACTAACACTCGATAATCATTTCCTTTATAGTAGCGTTCAACAATCACGCTTCCAATTTTTGATTCATTTTTAGCCATTTCATAAGCGTTTTCTGCCTCCTCCCAAGTTTGAATATCGAGGGTAATTCCGCGACCATGATTCCCATCTAGGGGTTTTAAAACCATCGGAAATCCACCAATATCATCAACAGCTTTTTCTAAATCATCTAAGCTATTAATTACAGTACCTTTAGGAACAGGTAAACGCGCCGCATCTAAGAGGGTTTTTGTGCCTTCTTTATCACAAGCAAATTCAATTCCTAATATACTGGTGCTATCAGTTTGTGAGGCTTGAATTCGGCGTTGATTTTTGCCATAACCGAGTTGAATAACGTGGCGAGCGGGTAATTCTTTCCAAGGAATTCCGCGTAATTCGGCTTCTTGGACAATGGCTTCTGTTGTGGGGCCGAGTTCAGCTTGTAAGGCAATTTCTTGTAAATCCTGTAAGTCTTGTTGGAGTTCTATTTTTCGATAATATCCATCATCAATTAAATGATGACATAACCTTACTGCGGCTCGTGCAGCATAGCGTCCGGCTTCAGGGATTTGATATTGAAAGATTACCCGCCAGACTCCCGGTTCGGAACTGGGACGAGTACAGCCAAAGTGTACAGGCATTCCTGCTATAGTTTGTAATTCTAAGGCAATTTGTAGAACCACATCACTCATCAAAATTCCCGTTTTTACGTTTGTCAGGAAATCTTGATATTTTGCTTGGGTTAAATGGGGTAAAATTTCACAAAGTCCATCGGAGAAGTCGGGAATTTCAGAGGTGTAGCGATTATCTTTTTCTAAATTGAGATGAATAATAATCAGTTGATGAACATCAATACTCCAGTAATTCGGCCCTGATAAGGTTTGAGTCTTTAGAATTTTCATCGGTATTATCTCCTAAACTCCTGGATTCAGTCACTCGTGAGTATTTTTAGTAAGCTATAACGTCACGAATACAAGGGATATTTTGAACGGGTCACAACTCACGAAAGATTGAAGCGTGAGTCTGTTAGTGGGGATAAAATCCCTATATTGGTCTTCTCAAGGATAGGATTTTAAAATATGAACCCTTATTTTTGATCAGGTATTAGACTCATCTGGGACGGTTTTTTTCTTTCACCCGGTTGGGCTATTTTAAAAAACCCTGATCGGCAATTCAACATTAGGGTAATTATCCCACAATTTGAGAAGATAGTAGCAGCAAAATTCCCTAAAATTTGGGAAATCTAGGGAAAATTTAAGGAAAATATTAGATTCTTTGTAAAGCCAATTGATCCGCAATTCTGTTTTTTTAGCTCCATTATCCGACAATTTTGTGTTTGCCGTTTCCAGGTTCAGGGGAGAGGTCAAAATCTCTATCAATCAGCAGTTGACAAATCCCCAATTCTGTGATAATCATATTCCCATCTACAACCCTGCTAAAATTTGCATAAAGTTTCCTTGAGGTAGAGATCAGATTCCCCACAATCAATGATATAAAAATAACAATAATATAGCTGTATCATCAATAAATCGAGGTTAACGATTTACAGGAAGAGGAGCGATCAATGGCTCAAAAAACCATGAATAAAACCCGATTGGAATTCTCCGAAGTCCCAATCGCCAAACCCCCGATCTCGGTCGAAGCTTATGCCGATGAACTCATGGACGACATTTTTTCCGATGTCGATCGTGTGATGCAGGGAGAATCTCGGCTACCGAGTCAAACGGTGCAACCGGAATTTGTTTCTCTCAAATCGATTAAAGTCCCTCAAATTATTCTGCCTCCGATGCCCCGTCAGGAGGAAGAGGATGGGGAAAAATTACGGGATGCCAGTGTTAAAAAGTCCTCTCTTTCGTTGGATCGGATTTTATTAATCGCCGCGTTTTCATCCTTATTCATAACCCTATTATTATGGTTAGCAACACGGGGCGGTTTTGGACGCTTATTTGCCCCCGAACCTGTGGCGGTTTCCCCCGAACCTGTTTTAGATGCCAAAACAAAAGCGGATATTCAATTTTCCAATTATATTGAGCGATCGATCACCAATATTGAACAACAAAATCAACAAACCCCGTTAGGGTTGCCCCTATTACCCCCTCCCATTCCAAATGCAGTATTACCCACCCTCCCGGTTCCTGGGACTCCTCCGGTGGCGAACGTAGCTCCGGTGATGGATACTAATAACCTCGTGGCTGCTATTAACCGAGTGGCGGGGGCCATTCAAGATGCCTCTAATCAAACGGCGTCCCTCTCTCAACAAGTGATGAGCAGTTTGGCAAAGGGACAACAACCCGCACCGACTGCACCGACTGCACCAACTGTTGTTCCTGGTGGACGGGGTTCCGGTGTCGTCCCCGCACCCCAGCCCAAAACAACGGCCCAAACGCCTAAACCCCAAACCCAACCTAAACCTGCTACACCCTCGGAAGGGGCTCCAGCCGCACCCCAAAGTCAGGCTGTTGTACCCGAAATTAGTCCTGTAGCCCCCCCCTCGGCGGTGACGGAAACTCCCGTAGAACAGCCAACAGCAGCTAACCCAGCCCCGGTAACGGCTCATACCTTAGTGGGAATTTTGGAATTGGGCGATCGCTCGGCGGCTCTATTTGAAATTAATGGGGTGGCCCGTCGGATCTATGTGGGTGAAACCGTTGGCGCCAGTGGTTGGTCACTGGTTGAAGTGGTTAATCAAGAGGCCGTAATTCGTCGCAATGGGGAAGTTAAGACACTTTTTGTGGGACAACAATTCTAATGATTACCTGTAGGGGTGGCGTCCCTCCCATCGGTGTCAACTTAACGCCAAAAGCCTTGAAATAAATTTCAGGCTAAAAGCTTAAACCCGTTAAAACGGGTTAAGAAAGACAAGTCTTGAGTCATCTTTAGATGCCGATCGCTTCTTAGCCCGAAATTTATTTCAGGGCATTATGACTTAAGTTGACACCAATGCGTCCCTCCCAACCCCTACGATAAAATATTACAACCCCTACACGGATTGCTATAGCACGTCAATACTAACTGTTCCTTTATATTTAATGTTTAATTATGGGTTTATTTGAAGATTTTAGTCGATTTTTAGAGACTCGCCTAGAGGAGTTTCTTAAAGATAATCCCCATTTGGAATTGCAAGCGTTAGAAGAACAATTGCGAGAACAAGAGGAGGATACATTACGGTTAATTGCTGAGTTGAACCAAGAAGAAAAAAAGCTGGAAGCGGAAATTTTAGTAATTGCTCAGGATATTCAAAAATGGCATAAATGGGTGCAAAAAGCACAAGCCGCCAATCGTTTAGATTTAGCGACGGCGGCTCAAGAACGAGAGGCGGCGTTACTCCGTCAGGGAAACCAACGTTGGGGACAAATGCAAGGCGTTAAAGAACGGATTCAAAAATCCAAAGAACTCTATTATCAAGTACAACAACGCCATAAGGAAGTTAAAGCTAAAGCCGCAGAAATGGCAGCCAACGGCGCTAAAGGACAAGCCGAACAAAAAGCTCAAAATCCTTGGGAAACTAAAGGCTGGAATCAGAGTACATCCTATAGCAGTTCTAGTTCCTTTGGTGATTCCCTAGAAACGAAATTTAAACAATGGGAAATCGATGAAGAAGTAGATCAGTTAAAGCGGAATATACGTTAAAATTTTATTCTTCGGGTTGTTCAAAATTCACTTGTTCATAAAGATCAGTAAAGTTAATTTGAAAATCAACGCTACTTAAGGTTAAAATTGAATCAGGAGATTCATAAAAATTGAGTTGCCATTTTCCCCCTTCTGTTTTCACAAATTGTTCAACAGAATATTGATATTGATCTATTAAAATATATTCTTGAAATTCGGGAATAGACCGATAATATTTAAACTTATCCCCTCGATCATAATTTCCCGTTGATTTCGATAAAACTTCTACGATGACTAAGGGATTTAAAACCGTATCCGTGCGATTTTCATGATAAATAACATCTCCACGAATTACCATTAAATCAGGATAAGTATATAATCGATAATCAGGAATCCATAAACGGACATCGCTGGTAAATACCCGATAATTTTGTTTTCTTAAGGCAAAATATAAATGAGCGCAAAGATTAACTAAAATTTGATTATGATTAGTTGTTCCTCCGGTCATGGGGATAATTTCTCCATCTCGATACTCATGCTTAAATTCCGCGATTTCTTCGCGTTTGAGATAGTCCTCTGGAGAATAGAGGAGAGGTTCAGTTTGCACAACCATATCATTCTCCTAATTATATCCTATCCTTTTATTATAAATTAACATCTGCTAAATAAACATCTGTGCGGTAAATTAAATACACAAATCCTTGTGTATCTACCCAACGCTGAAATAACGTTTCTAACTCGGTAATAATCTGTTGACCCGCTTCTCCTTCGGTGGGAATATAAGACGCGCTTTGAGTTCTTCCAATTAACCCCTCTAAATCTAATATTTGTTGATAAGCGATCGCGTGATAACGCCAATTTTTAAAATCAGCATAACTTTGAGCAATATCGATAACCCGTTTACGTTTTTCTTTTTCCACTGGAGGATCTTTGGCTGCATTTTTCAAAATTTGGCTATATTCTTTGGTAAATTCATCTTTTCTATTGCGATGATTCCAAACAATTGCTAACCGTCCCGATGGTTTTAAAATCCGATTAAATTCTTTTAAAGTCGGTTCAGGATTAAACCAGTGAAACGCCTGAAATGTAGTCACTAAATCAACAGAATTATCCCCTAAACCCGTATTTTCCGCCGTAGCATCTCGAAATTCAACTAAGGGATGGGGAGTTGCTGTTTCTCTCATTTGAGCGTTGGGTTCAACCGCTAAAACCTTAACCCCTTTTTCGGCTAATAACCGTGAAGAAATCCCCGTCCCCGCACCGATATCAACTGCTATTAATTCCGAGGGATTTCCTAACCCCTCTAACAGCATTATAATCGCTTCATCGGGATAACTGGGTCGATATTTTGCATAGTGAGATGCTCGTTCAGAAAATCGAGTTAAGGGGTTCATTTGATAAAGAAATTGTTCCATAATCAATCGTAGGGGTGGGGTTATCCCCAAGGAGTGTCAACTTAATCCGAAAACTTCTGATTACAGCTTTTTGGTCGATCCCCCTAAATCCCCCTTAAAAAGGGGGACTTTGGACTCTAATTCCCCCCTTTTCAAGCAGGGGGTTTTCATTTTCCAAAATGCGATCGCTATCTTCAAAAAAAATCATCAATTTTTACGGTCAAATTATCTCTAATTTTTATCAGACAAGTTGGAAATACTAAGAATGAACAATTTCAATATTTATTAACAGCAAAAAATAGCCATTGTCTGGCTTAACAAGACTTTATGGCTATTGATTATTAAATATTTCTAATGTTTTTTGAAAAAAATAGTTTTAAAAACTTAATTAATTCAGGCGATCGCTAAAATCTTTTCCCAATTATTTCCCAACCATGATTGTCCCTCTTTTATTGAAATAAAACCCAAACTTCTGTATATATTCAAAATCAATGTTACTAATAACGAGAATTTCCCCGCTACGTCTATCCCTTTTATTCTTGATTTATCTTCATTAAAATTCACATCTTTGACCCAATGTACTTGATTTTCAATTAACCAATGTGCTTTAATTTTTTCCGCAAATGTTTTCGCACTTAATTTCTGACTACTAATATAATATAAAGTCTCATTATATTCTTTGTCACCCCGAAAACCTGTTCTTTCTACCTCAATAAAACTTTGAAGATGAGGATAATTTTTATGGTTCACATTCTGGCTATCAAATACTGATACTTTTCTGCTAACATTTCGTCCATGACTGACATCTTTTTCTTCATATACTGTTAAAGGTTTTTCAATTTCTGCTAAAATTTTTATTCGCTTGTGTAATTTAACTTGATTGCCTTTTGCCGTAATTAAATAATCATTTTTGCTCTCAATTATTGCCTGAGTTGTTGCCTTACTACAATGGAGAGCATCAAGAGTAAATACTTTATTTAATAACCCACATTTCTCTATCATAGAGAGAACTTTAGCATTTTCAGAATTTTGTTTACTTTCAAAACTTTCCGACTTAATTACTAACTTGGTTTCTTGACTAAACCCAGATACCATTATTAGCATATTTTGTTTCTGATCTTCATAGTTAGTCAGGGTATTTTTTAAAGATTTTCCATCGATCGCAATCCAATCAACGCCTTCTTTTTGCCAATAATATTCCTCGACTGTTGACTGAAAAACTAACTGAATCTCTATTAGATTTATCCCGATCATTACTCGTCTAATGGTACTATAAGATGGTAACTTTTTAGCTGTAATTTTTAATAATTTAATTAGCTTATTTTCTTCGTTTTTTCTAAAGTTATCTATTTGCTTATAAGTAACATTGCCAGTTAGCAGGGCCAAAATAATGATAGTCAACACTACCCATAATTCATGTCTTTTACCCCGATTTTTCCGAAAATCCTTGACTAACTTCAGTTGTTCAATTATACTGTTTAACATAATTGTTTTAATCAAAAAATAGTGATCTCTTTTTGATTTTATCAATAAAAGATCACTTTTATTTTCTTTTTTACACCCGACTTTGAAAACGCCCTGCTTTTCAAGGGGGGTTAGGGGGGATCTAGGACTAGAAAAAAATCAACGAACTTTCGGTTTTCTAGCCTACTTTTAGCCTTAAAGTTAACACCGATGGGTTATCCCGCCCATAATAGCCAACAGTCAACCGTCAACTAATTATTTTAATCTCAACATCGATTTTTTGTTGCCATTCTTTAATATAAACTAATAATCCATACATAAACACAATCACCCCCAGCATTTCCATAATTTCTTCTATAATTGCTACCGATGAATAAATTAGACTTTGTTGATGGTTATAAAACGCCACAACACTCCCTAACATTTCCATAAATAATGCTCCTCCAATATATAAAGATACTGCTAAAATAAAATGATAACGAGTTTTTCGGGGAAGATGTAACCAAAACCTCCAATATTGACGCAGAAAAATTGCCACTAAAATTATCCCTGGAATCACCCACATTGAACGTAAAAAAGGCGGTAAATTTAACGCTTTTGCAAGATCAGGAATAATTAAAATTTCATGAATCGTAGCAACTTCATCAATAGCTAATAACCAAAAAATAATCGATAACCATTTCCACTGTTGAAAATAACGATATTTTACCGGAGAATTATCATCAGCATCAGTTAAGGTTTTTTGTTGTTCCAATTCTGCTTGTTTTGCAGATGCGATCGCACCCAATAACCAAGCACAAAACGCCAACATAAACGCACTAAACCAAGTGGGTAAATTCATCTCTCGATCAAGATTAAACATTGATGTCCAATCTTTTCGATAATTAAATCCAAATCTACCAATTTGTACCAGAATACTCGTGAAGGTAAAAAATGCCACTCCCATTGTTAAGCGTTTAGCTAATTTTATCGGAGAAAGGGTTAGATATAACTGCACGTTGAACTCATCCTATTTTAATCAAACTCAAATCATAACCCAACTATCGACAATAATATCGTCGATATCGATATCCATTAAAATCAGGTTGAGGACGGGGATCTTCTTGACACCGGAATTGACTAAAATCCGTATTATCTTTTAAATTCACTTTCCATAACTCAAAGGGACGTTGAACTTGAGTTAAAGCTGTTGCTAAAGCAGGGGAAGGATTATCTGTTTTTTTGACTAACATAAATTGAGGTAATTTTTTAGCATTCTGACGTTTAAATTCTAATCCTAATCCCATCAAAGATCGAGTTTCTGCATGGGTTCGTTGAGTTGTCACAATCACGACAGGTGTTTTCGCTTCTTTAATAATATAACTCGCTAAACGATCCGATTGTTGGGATTTTTGAAAGCCATAATTTGCGCCAACTGTTAACGCACCTAAACACCCCATGATTAAGGTGACAATCACAATTTTTTGACTATTTGCTTGCAAAATAGGCGGGAGTGAAACCCAAGAATAATGAGAAGTTCTGGGTTGTTTCCAAATCCTACCTAATGCAGAACCTACAATTAAAATAAACACAGGAAAGTAAACAAATTGATATCTCGCCGCCAGAGAGACATCCTTTTGAAGTCCATAAATTAAAATTAAAAATAGTACAATAACACTGCCAAAAATACCGCCAAATATTTTAGTTTCTAGTTGAGTCTCAGAGGCTTGAAGATTTAACCGAATTCCTGCGATTATCCCCGGAATTACCCAAACTAAAACCGTTAATAAAATTAATGCTGAAATCACTGTTATAATCATCGGTGTTCCTTCAACAGGTAATAAAAATATCTGGGTAATTAACCAAGCAAATAACCGAAATAAAGGCTCGATAAATCCTAATCCTTTGAATTCGGTTTCGATCCATTCTGTCAGTTGATCATTGGGAAGATTTTGTAAAATTGGAATCCAAACTAATCCACTCATTAATGTTCCGAATATTACTGCATAAATTCTTAACCAAGCTGTTCTAATAAGTCCTAATTGATTTCGCCAATCTTGTAACCAAAATCCTCCTAAAATTAACCCTTCTCCACCTAAGAATACAATAAAAAAATAGTGAGTTGCAATTCCTAATCCATTAACCATAATCCAACCGATAACTTGAATTATAGATAAGGGTTTTTCTCCCTCTAAACTTCTAATTGCCTTGACAAAATAGCTTAAAGATGCGATAATCCAAAGAATAGTTATAGTATAGTGCCGGGATTCTTGCGATAAATAGATTCCATAAGGAGAAACTGCCATTAACGCGGCTGTAATTTGAGCAAAAATCAAAGACCGAAAGGCAAAATAACTTAAACTAAAAATAGCCGGAATTGATAAAACGCCTAAAATAGAACTTAGCGATCGCGCTACCGTTAAAGAAACTAATTCTCCCTCTATTGAAAACAACTTCATCCAGAAATGATTCAGCCAAAAATATAACGGAGGATGATTACTTTCGGTAAACAAATGATAAACAACATCCGCAGGCTGAGTTGCACTTTCAAACCGCAAAGGGGATAATAAAATATCTGCTGAAATCATCTGATCTAACGGAATAGTTTTCAGTCCGTGACCCAAACTAAACACTAAAGTAGAAATTTCAATACTCGATGCTGACTTATCTCCTAAACCGATAAATCTAAATAAAATTCCCAGTCCTATCCAAAACAACAATAAAACCGGATGAAACCATCGGTTATTAACAATTTTCATCACTTAAAACAATCCTCACTTCATCCGTAGGGTGCGTAAGCTCCGCGCACGCACCCAACCCATATTATAATAGCAAAAACCATCATTATTTTATAATTTGTAAGCTCCGCAGACGCACCCAACCCATATTATAATAGCAAAAACCATCATTATTTTATAATTTATAAGCTCCGCAGACGCACCCAACCCCTATTATATTATAGGAATAAATAATCCCTTAAAACCGTCTTTCTAACTTCAAAGATTGACCCGGCGTTAACTTTCTAATCTCATCCGTTAAATCTAACCAAGGTTGTAATTGTCCCCGTTGAAACGTGCGACTCAGAGGAATATCTATTGACGTTTGATCACAAGCAATTCCAGCAGAAATAATTCCTCGCCAAGAATCAGCATATAATTCATCAATAATATGCCATTGATTTCTTTCCCAACGAAATCGTCGTGTAAATCTAAAGGGTGCATCTTGTTTTCCCTGAACAATTTCAGAACGATTTAACCCTTGAATTTGCTTTGAGAAAAACCTTCCTAATATTAACATTAAAACTCGGATTAAAACCAATTTTAATGACGATAATTGATTCGGTTTAACCCAACTTAATCCTCCTTCAATTAAAACCTCATCCTGTTCGACATGAATAGTATAAGAACTCATTAAATGTGCTACAGCATTTTTAATTTGACGACCCTGACGAACTTGTAGGGAAAAATGAGTATCCGATAAAATCAGTTTATTTTCTCTAAATAGTTTAAAAACTCCCCCTTTATTTAAAGCTACATATAATTCCACATAGGGACGACGTTTAATTAAAATTTCCGCTTCCTTTAACCAAATACTCGCCACATCTCGCGCTAAAGGTTGGGGTCTTCCAGGGACAAAATCACGCCAAGCCAGTAAATAATTCCAAACCTGATTTCCTAATGAATAATCATCCCCATAACAAGCCGATAAACCATTCTTAAGACCCAGTAAAAAACGATCATTAATTCTCAACGCATCCGGTAGCCATTCCCCGACTAATTCAAACCCATAGGGAAAAAATTGATAAGTATTTAAACTGCCATATTCACCCCCATACGACCCATCAGGATGAATAAAATAGGAAACTAATTCTACTGCTTTCATTAAAGACTCTTTCAAGCGTAAATCCGATCTCAAATCATCTAATTGAGCTAAAAAAGAAATCGTTAAGGTATGATAACCGGGATCAAAAGTTTCATTTTCTTTAAACCATCCTTCCTGACTTTGTAAAGATAATAACCATTCCAAACGAGAGGCTTTAATTCGATGCCATTTAGAGGTTTGTAACATTTGCCCCAAACGTTCTAAACAGAGAATAATTAACGCCTCATGACTCGCACTCTGACTAAATTTACAATGGGCTAACCCATTCGCTTGACGTTCAAAACCTTGTAAGATTTCATAATTCATCAACTCTAATAAATGATAACTTTCTAAACCCGCAAATAGGGAAAAAGCTGTTGCACTAGCCGAATGTTCTAAGGGTAAAGTTTCATCACAAAAACTATCAGGGTGAACGGTATTAGTGGTATAAAGAATACCCGCCTCTACCCAATTTTTAATCGTAGGTTGTTGATAATAAGGATTATCAGAAATTGGAAGATCATAAACCAAAGCCAGAGGTAGCACTAATTCTTGCATTCTACCATTGGCAAAATCTTTAATTTTATAATGCCAAAAATTCCGATCAAAACAACCATAAGTCGGACTATGGGGATTTCGATCTAATAACGTTAAAATTTTAGGAATTTGAGTTAACGCTTCACGGGCAAATAAATCTTTACTCACGGTTAATAATGGCTATTCGTTGCACCAAACAAATCACTGCTATTGTACCAAAAAAGGTGCGATCGCTATCTGATTTCCTGGTTTACTGGGTCTTCCAGGGTTAGTCCTGGCAACTTCTTGATATTCTTGATGTCTTTGGGGTTAAATATTAAGCTGATTAGGAATAATAAATTTTCCAGAGTATAATTAATTTAGTCATCTCCCTTGAGGTTTTCTCGTTATGAGTTATTGCCTTAATCCTAAATGTCCTAATCCAACAGATCCAGCAAACGAGAATCAGTCCACTTGCTGTCAATGTGGCTCCGATCTTTTGCTAAAAGAACGATATCGTGTGACTAAACAACTGGGAGGCGGAGATTTTAGCAAAACATTTGAAATTGATGATCAAGGAAAATTTAAGATCCTAAAAGTTTTATTAAAAAACAATCCTAAAGCTGCCACTTTGTTGAAACAACAAGCAGAAGTTTTGAGTCAAATTAACCACCCTGGAATTCCTAAAGTTGATCCCGATGGCTATTTTACCTATCTTCCCAAGGGGAGCGAAGAAGCTCTTCATTGTTTAGTAATAGAAAAAATTGAAGGGCTAAATTTACAAGACTGGATGAAAGAACGAAAAAAAGAACCCATTAGTCAAGAACAGGCTTTAGAATGGTTAAAACAACTGACTGAGATCCTAGAGCAAGTTCATAGTTTACAATACTTCCATCAGGATATTAGGCCTCAAAATATTATGCGAAAACCTAATGGACAGTTAGTATTAATTGATTTTGCAACCACACGCCAAGTTGCAGGTAATGTAGCTGGGATTGTTGTTTTTCCCGGTTATACACCCTTAGAACAAGTTAATGGGAAAGAGGTTCCTCAATCCGATTATTTTGCCCTCGGACGAACATTTGTTTATTTATTAACAGGAAAACCTCCGGCTGCTTATCCAGAAAATCCCCGAACAGGAAAGTTATTATGGCGAAAAGGTGCGCCCCATCTTTCTGATCAACTTGCGGCTTTAATTGATTATTTAATAGCTCCTTTTCCGGGTAATCGCCCTCAAAATCCACAAATGATCTTGCAATGTTTAGCAGAATGTAAAACAAACTGAGAAAAATAATAATACTAATGTTATGGCTGAAGAATCTCAATTATTTGTATTCCCAGCCATTCCTTTAATTTTATAGCGGAATGACTGAGTTGCTAATTTAAGCCGCTTGTCGTTCTTCCTGATCAAAACCATGTAAAATGGGTGCAGGGCCGAATTTAGAAGTAACTCTGAGTAGACGAGGAATTTCAAAACTATTATAAACGCGAAACTCGCTTTGAATAGTCGCTTCTGCGGTTCTAACAGCTTGATTTAAGACCAAAGAACCATCGGGGTCAGAAACAGAACGATGGAAGGTTCCGGGGGGAAGTCTGAGAATGTGACGATTAGCATCTAATCTAACAATATGATAGGGATGTTTCCAAGCAAAATTAACTAAATAAAAGGTACGTCCCCCACTCACTGCTAACAAATTATCTTCTTGATGGGGATGAAGATAAAATTGCCAATATCCGGCTTCGGTATTATTGGGGCTAATTGCTGGCCCTTCATGAAAGACTAAATCACGGGCGTTAGAATTGGCAATGGTAATATCAAAAAAACGCACACTGGGAGTATCACGAAATTTATGAAACGGGATTAATTCAAACATACGCGCTTTATTTAAAATATTAGTTTTTCGCTGGTTCTATTTAGTTTAGTCACAATTGTTCAAACAATCAAAACCTATTCAGAATAGTTTCTATGCGGAAACCGAATAGATGGTGGGTTGTCAGTTAACCGTTAACGGTTGACTGTTAACCGACAATATGGCAAGTCTTGCTACGCCTACTCTGACTCGCTGATATCTAAATTACGGTAAAATTGTAGTGAGTCCTTTAGGACTCTATCTCGGTCAGCCCTGAAGGGCTTACTACGGTTTTGATGGAATTGGAGGCAGTTCAACGGTTTATACTCGTCCTTTAGCTCGATTAATTGAGCAATTGCAACATTTACCCGGTGTGGGGCCAAAAACCGCCCAACGCCTGGCGCTTCATATTATTAAGCGTCCTGATGAGGATGTCCAAGCTTTAGCACAGGCGTTATTGGATGCTAAACAGCAAGTGGGTTTTTGTCAGGTTTGTTTTCATCTCTCGGCTGAACCCGTTTGTGAGATTTGTCGAAACCCCCAACGTGACCCCGATACAATTTGTGTGGTGTCCGACTCCCGCGATGTCATCGCCTTAGAAAAAACACGGGAATATAAGGGAAAATATCATGTTTTGGGGGGTGTGATTTCTCCGATGGATGGAGTGGGCCCCGAACAATTAACGATTCAACCCTTAGTGCGTCGGGTGAGTCAACAAAAGATTAAAGAATTGATTATTGCTATTAGTCCCAGTATTGAGGGCGAAACCACGACCTTATATATCGGTCAACTGTTAAAACCTTTTACAAGAGTAACCCGAATTGCCTTTGGTTTACCGATGGGGGGCGAGTTAGAATATGCCGATGAAATTACCTTAGCACGGGCATTAGAAGGGCGGCGAGAGTTAGATTAGACTGATAAAATGCAGGGAATTCTAATCAATTGTAGATCGATTCCCTGACATTTTATTGTTAATTATGCGATCGCTACATCCGGCGGAATCACCGTTGAAATTTTAATTCCGTTAATAGCCTGGGGATTAGCGGTTTGAATTAAAATATCTTGAATCTGATCAACCGTAAGATTAGGATTAGCTTCTAACATCAGGGCAATTACCCCAGAAACGTAGGGTGCAGACATTGAAGTTCCACCCATAATCTCATAGCTATTCCCTGGTACGGTAGACAATACCCCAACTCCTGGTGCAACCACAAAATTAGACGGTTTAACGCCTGCGGGGTTGGAAAAGTCCGCAAATTGCAAGTTATTACTGTTACTACCATCAATTGCACCGACCGAGATGGCGAGGTCGTCTTCAGAAAAACGAGATGGATAAGTAGGGAAAGTGACTAAACCTTCTGCAAAATTGGAGCGTTCGTTACCTGCGGAAATGACTACAGTAACGTCCTTTTGTTTAGCGTGTTCCAATGCTGCTTTGATTTCAGGTTGTGAGACGACCTGTTGCTGTGAATCAGGACTATGTTCTCCAGAACTAATGTTAATCACCTTAGCTCCATTATCAACCGCATATCGAATTCCTTCAGCAAGGGTTTCGTTATACCCTTTAGAAGTGCTACTCACTCTCACAGGCATGATTTGAGCATTGAAAGCAACTCCATTAACATTCCATCGACCATTTGAATAAGCGCTATCACCATTAGCTGCGGCGGCTATCGTCCCAGCGACATGAGTTCCATGGGAATCATAGCCATTTTGTTGAAAACCTGGATAGGGATAGGCATCCTTACCAACAAAATCATACCCATTGATATCATCAATATAACCATTATTCTCATCATCAATTCCCGGCTGACCATTGGCTTCTGGTGAATTCATCCAAATATTATCCGCCAAATCAAAATGTTTCAAATCCACCCCGGTATCTAGCACCGCCACGATTACACCCTCTCCGGTATAGCCTTGATTCCACACTTCAGGTACATTCATCACGTTGAGATCTGCAAAATTATCATAGGTGGGAATATTCCCCGACGGCGTAGAGGTGAGATCGTTAATATCAGGATAAGGTATCGTTTGACCTGTCGCCAGAGCAACAGCCTTCGCCACATCAACAAGTCCCCAACCATAATAGGAACTATAGTTCGGAACACCAGAAGGGTCTAAAAATTGGGGTCGGGTTAAATTAGGAGTTGCTGACATATCCAGGGTATAACCCGTATTGCCTTGGGCTTGCTGTACCACGACAAAATATTCACCTGAATTTAAGCCATCAAGAGCAATTGTTTCTGGAGTGGTTCCGGGTTGATATTGCTCAAAAACATACTCATTGTTCTCAATATAACCACTCCCATTACGGTCTTGACCAATCCAAATATCAGCATCCGCATTAACACTTGGATTCAAAAAGTTAAGGTTTAGAGTCAGGTCGCTTTGGGTTGGTAATTGAATCCGATAAACATCATAGCGATCAAAAGGTTCAACAACATCATTAAATGCTACCAAGGAATTGAGTGTTCCCACATCTCTTGCTGTTGCTAGAGTATTTTCGGCATCATCTGGTTGCAAGAACGGGTATGGTGTGGCACTCAGGTTAAGGTTGTAGTTCGTATCTCCCTGATATTGCTTCACCCAAAGAAAGTAATTCCCTAATTGTAATGGCAAAATCTTAGTTTCTGGATTGAGATCACCATCTTCGGATCTCAAAACTTCTTGATCTGTATCTGATAGTGATCCATCACCATTGATATCTTGATATAGAACTAAATCGGCATCTGCGCTTAATCCCGTTAAATCAATTGTGACTTCGCTTGGGGTATTCAGGGTAAACCGATAGAAGTCGTAAACATCTGAATCTCCAACAAAGTTATTAATCGGTAAAATATTATTTAATACACCTAAATCTGTTGCTCCATTCGGCAGATTATTGGCAATATCTAAATTGCTATTTTCGACGTTAATCAAATGACCTTGAAGTTGTTCAGGTGTTACGGCATAAACCCATGCTAGAACTGATTTTGTCAAGGGGTCTTTAACCAATGTTCCCCCCTCAACCAGTTCTAATTGAATACTAGCTTCTGTGAATCCTCCTTTTAAACCAATCATGTCTTCCGCCGGATTAAAATCCCAGATGAGATCCCCAGAATAGACATTTGTAGTCGCTATATCAAGTTGTACAACAAATAGATCAGAATCCTCTCCACCATACAGGGAATCTCCCCCCCAATTACCAAAGATAGTATCTTGTCCGGTTCCTCCCCCTAGAATATCATCTGCTGCACCGCCATCGATATAATCATTATCTTGATCACCGCTAATCCAATCATTGCCATCATTACCCAATAAACTATCGTCTCCTTGATTACCAATGATAATATCGGTAATGGTTGAACCGAAAACCGTATCATTTCCGTCTAAAGCTGCTAATCCTTGAGGTGAATTAATCAGCAAATCCGGTAGAATTGTAAAGTTATCTGAACCGAATGTTAAAGCATAGTAGCCTTCTGGAGTTGCACCAATCATAAATTACTCCTTGGGTCAGTTTTTAAAGTTTGTTTTTATTAATGAGTATTCTAACTCACGGCTTTCAATAAATGATTAAACTCCCTTCAATTAATGTCAATAAAAATAGCTTATTGCCTCTTCTGTATTACCAAGTTCAACAGTCAAAAATATTGAAAAAAAAAGAATATAACCTCTTGAAACTCATCATCAAGTCAATATTCTCTGACTTTATTAAAAATGATAACAAATTTTACCATCAAATTTTTAAAATTTATTTACAATTTTATTAGAGCTAAAGTTAAAAAGACTTTTGGCTTTTCCCACCCTATTTTTTATCTAACATCTGGGTAAATTATCTAAAATTCCCCTAGATTTTTTTTAACACCCTATTGTTTTTATACTTAGACAAATTATTTAAAACTTTTATCTAAGTAACAAGAATTGCTTTTGGTTTACCAATGGGAGCGACTTAGAATATGCCGATAAAATTACCTGAACACAGGTATTAGAAGGGTAGTGAGAGTTAGATTAAAACAATTTTTGCCCTATTTTTTCAAGTTTTTCCAACTTTTTAATCTTGTTTAAATAACTTCAATAGCAGTTTTCAGAGTTTAGGGTTTAGAGTTTAAAGTGTGAACTACCTACACCGCCCTAATCGGGTCGGTGTAGGCTTCCGAATTCACAGACCGATGCCCCTTACTTTTACAAGCAGGTGGACTTACACAGCCTCCATCGGCAAAGACGGGGTTCCCTCCGCCTTCAGTTAATATTCTGATTCCTTCATTCCTGATGTTAAGTGCAGCGTTAATATCACGGTCATGGTGAGTATGGCAATTTGGACAAGCCCATTCTCTGATATCCAGAGACAACTCATCTAGGACATGACCACAACTCGAACAAGTTTTGGAGCTAGGGAAAAAGCGATCAATTTCTACAAGTTCGCCGTTTTTTTGCTTCAACTTGTAATCAATAAAGTTGACGAATTTTCCCCAACCTACATCAGATATTGCTTTGGATAGCTTCCGGTTTTTAACCATCCCCTTGACGTTGAGGTTTTCAACGACAATCACTTGGCTTTCGTTTACCAATTCTCTTGCTAATTTATGCAAGAAATCTTGGGGATTGGCATATTTAGTTGCGCTATCTCCGTCATGAACAATTGCAAAATCTTTTAACCCCAGATCAATCCCAATAATATTATCTCCCGACTGTTTAACGTCAGTTCCTTCCACTTCACATAAAATTGAAGCAAAGTATTTATCAGTCGAAGTTTTGGAGATTGTTACCGTTTTAATTTTCCCCGTAATTTCTCGGTGAAATATCGCTTTAATTTCACCAATCTTAGGGACTTTTAGATATTCACCGTTAACGGTAACACTTTGAGGATACTGAATTGATTGCTTGTGATGTTTAGATTTGAAATTGGGAAATTTAGCTCGTCCCTCAAAAAAGTTTTTGTAGGCTCTATCTAAGTTAATTGCTACGCACTGAAGAACCGATGAGTAGCAATCCTCTTTGAGCCAAGGATATTCTTTTTTGAGTTGAGGGAGCATTCCCTTATAAGATGCTAATTTTAGGCTTTTGCCAGTTTCTTGATAGTGCTGAATACAGGCGTTTAAGGCAAAATTCCAATACCACCTCGCACAGCCAAATGATTTGGCTAATGCCAATTCCTGTTCGGCTGTTGGATAGAGCCTGACCTTTGTAGCCTTCAGCACTTTAAATCACCTCCTTTTTTTAATGATCACCAATTATTGAACATTCTAGTCCCTGACCGCAATTCTGTTACTGAGCCTGCGATGCCCTGAGCTTGCCGAAGGGTCGAAGTATCCCACGACCTCATCGGGTCAGTCGTGGGGCACGCATGCGGAAGAAGCTAAAACCTGGAAATCAATGATTGTTTCCCAACGCTGCGCGAACAGGCTAAAAGCGAAAACCCGTTAAAACGGGTTCATGCAGATCAGAATTTAGTCATCTTTAGATTTAGATCCCTCACTATATATATAGCAGGGAACAGGGAACAGGGAACAGGGAACAGGGAACAGGGAACAGGGAACAGTAAGAAGTGAAAGGGTTTCAGGGTTTAAAAATGTCCTAACCGTAATGCGTAGCGCTATAGCAGGGAACAGCTTAACTCGGAACACCGCAGGTTCATAGGGGTGTACGGCGCACGGTTTTAGCATCAGTCTATGTCCTAACACCCCAGGCGCGACTGCTATATGTCCATCTGGTTATTACATAACTTTGTCTGACAGCCCTCTTAATTGCATAACAACAGGAAACCCCTCACCCCAAACCCCCATGAATACATAACAAATGGGAGGACTACCAGAAAGTATGTAAAAAAATGTAACAAGGGCTACCATTATGCAAATAGTCGAGTTATTGTATACCTATACACAGAAAAGTTAAAACGATGTGTGCCAAACGACTGACTATTGCCATCCCCAATGGGTTGTATGAGCGATTGCAGACTGTTAAACAAGAAATCAACATATCTGGCGTGTGCCAGGAGGCTTTAAACATGGCGATTACACTCAAAGAAACCCAAACCCAAGCATTAACCTTCAACCACCAACAACTGATTGACCGCCTGAAACTGGAAAAGAAACTGTTAGTGGCGCAAATCAAAGAACAAGGTCGGAAATTAGGCATTAAATCCGCCATGACCCTTTCCTATAAAGAATTCCAACGCATCGAACGCCTCAGTCAAGGTCATGTCAGAATCGAAGCCAGTTCCTTTGCGGGGATGTGGAAATTATTAGCCAGTCGTCAACCTGAGAAAAACATGGAATTTGAAGGTGAAGAATTACGCGAAATGGCATCTTTGAATGAGGAGAACAAAGCAATTTTTGTCGAAGGTTGGATGGAAGGCGTATTAACGGTTTGGAATCAAATTAAAGACGAACTTAATAATGTGGAAGCCGAATAAAATCCAGGGATTTAACCTAATGAATTCATTTCAAAGGGCTAATCATGATTCGACTATTCCTATTGTTAAAAACTCTGAATTTTGTCAAACAACCCAAATGCGGTTAGCAGTAACTATAGCATTTTTAGATCACTTGTGAATTATTAGATACAAAAGTAATCGATTTTTTAAATACGAAATAGAGAGAGTTTACAAGTTCGATCAGATTGCTATAGTTTTCCCCTTTTTAACTTATTTACTAATCTGGCAAATGCCAGGAGGCTTTAATTATGGCTATTTCTCTACAAGAACAAATCACTGCCACCTTTGATTCTCAATCCTTAGTTCAACGCTTACGCGAAGACAAAAAAACCATAGCAGAACAAGTCCAAGAACAAGGTTTTAATTTTGGGATTAAATCGGCGAGTAGTTTATCTTATCAAGAATTTCACCGGATTGAAAATCTGAATGTTGCCGGGATTGATATTGACTCAGAAGCATTTGCCGAATTGTGGGATTTTTTAGATAATCACCACTATCAAAATCAAAATCGTTTAGAATCGGGTGAATTGAGTCATTTATTACCCGATGATGATCAAAATAAATTAACATTTGTTAAAAGTTGGATGGCAGGAGTTTTATCAGTTTGGCATGAAATTAAAAATAAAGTTGATAGTGAAGATGGGGAATAATTGACTGCGAAATTTTCTGTTTGTTTTCAGTCAAAAAACATTAAACTGTAGAGACGTAATTACACAACGTTTCTACAGCTTTTTATTTGTAGTGAGTCCTTCAGGACTCTAAGTTTGTAGTGAGTCCTTCAGGACTCTTAGAAAGCCCTGAAGGGCTTACTACGGTTTAAAGTTCAAGAAACTGGGGCTTAGATTCAATAGATTCTGGATAATTTTCGGGGTCTTGTTGATGATTTTGGGGGGATGAATTAGAACCTAAAGTGAATGTTACGATTAGAGCGATCGCAATAATAATAATAAATGTCCAGACGGGATCAGAATGTTCAATATGTCGCTCTTTTCCGCAAGCTAAACAGACCCAGTGATTACTATTATGGCTGTTTTGAATCCATTTACAACGTAAACCATTACATTTTTTCATAATCTTTGAACCTCCTGATTAATTGTGTTTTTGTGGCGGTAGAATTTTGTGTTTCTTGCCCCCCTTGCTTGGTAAGGGAGGTTGGGGGGGTCATCTATTTTTGGTTGGGGGATAAGTTGTAACGAATTAGGGCGAAAATTAATAAGAAAATGGCGAACCATTGCCCGAATGTTGCGGTTTGTTGGAACATTAAGGTGGCAATTAAGAATTGACCTGTGGGGGAAAGTAAGTTAAAAATACCGATGGTTGTAGTGGGAACATTCCAACGGGGGTTAACAGCTTCGGCTTGTAATAAAATCGGGATTAAAGAAACTAAACTCACCAGCAATAATAAAAGCCATTGTCCGAGGTTTAGTTCAAATACAGTTGAACTAAAGGCGGGCATAATATTTAAGCTGAACACGGCTAACGGTGCTGGTAATAACAGGGTTTCTAAGGTGACTAAGGTGATGCTATTGTTGATCTGTTTAGCGGCGGATTTTCGGGCAATAATAACTAAAGCGAAAGTTAAGCCAATACTGACGAGGAAAAACAGGGATAACGGATCGGTAATCACTTGACTGGCGAAAAGTGCGATCGCAATCATTCCTAACCCTAACGCTTGTTTTTTCTGGCGGTTTAAGGGTTCTTTTAAGATAAAATAGGAGAGAAAAGCCGTTGCAATGGTGCAGAAAAACATTCCCGCAGAGGCGACTTTTTGATAGTTTAAAAGAATCGCTGGATAGAATACGGCTAAATGCAGTAAATATGCACCGCCAGAAGCGATTAAACTGCGGCAAATTTCGGGTTTACGACCCAAGTTAATCAGTTCTGCAAATTTTCCGCGTAGGGCAAAAATGATTAATAATAAGGTTAATACCGCGAGGATACGGACACAAATCGTTAAATAGCAGGGGGAAAAGGAAACCTGTTTAATTAAAATCGTATAAAACGCCCAAAGCGTAGGGGAAGCAATGGCAGAAATTAAGCCAAAGTTAATGGAAATATTAGCCACAATAGGGGGGCTTTTTTGAAGGTTTGTAGCCATTTGTCGTACTTCTTTTATCAGGACGACACCACCCTATAAAGGGGTTTAATCCCCCGAAAGTTTCCCCCGTGATCGCTGAAATGCTGCTATAATCGGGGTTAGAAATCGGGGAAAGCCAGAAACCCTGGGGAAATGGAAAAATTTTTTTAGGGAAACGGGGAAAGCACCAATGAACAAAACACCAAAGGGCAAAAAAAATCGTTCCTATGGAGTCGGTGTTAAATATTGGGTGAAGGGATTATTTAAAGTCTTGCTGGAGTTAGCGGAAGAATCTGAGAATTGGCTATCAACGAATACAGTTATTATTGAAAATTTGAAGATTGATATTTTTTGCGAGAACAAAGTTAAAGGTCGAGTCAAACGTCAAGATAAACAATCAATTACCCCAGAACAGGTCAAGGAAGCACTGAATCATTATTTTTCAGAATTTTTAGAAATATTAGAAGATAAACGTAAGGTAAAAAAAGGTCGAGGTGCGGATATTTGGGAATTTAAGTTAACGTTATGGTGTGAAGATTTAAACGGAAATTTAGAGTGTTTTGATCAAAAATGGGAAGCTAAATATCGAGAATGGTTTCCTGAAAATGAAAAAAATTTAGATCAAGATAGTCCAGTGAGTATACTCAGCGATAATAAAGTTCCTTCTTATGGTTTGAATTTAACTGAGCATAAACAAAATAGAAAGTTAGGTGATAGATCTATTACTAATTTTACCCCTACTATTATCAATAATCATAATTTAAACATTAATCAATTAAACGATTCTTATCCTGCTGATATCCGTGCTTGCCAAAAATTAATTTATTTGTTAAAATCAGAACTATATGGTAAAAAATCTGAAAGCATAGATGAGGGAGTTTGCTCTCTAACAACTCAAGAAATTCATCAAATTATAGAATTAGTAAATAATCTTGAAGAACAAATTGATAATATAGAGGTTAATAAAAATCATGAGCAACCTAGTTAATGAAAGCAATCTAAATTTATTTTTTGAAAAAGCTGAATCTTATGAATTTTTAGGATTGTATAAAAAAGCAAAAAAAATTTATTTAAAAATTCTGCGAAATTCAAAAAAGAATAGTAATAAAGCTACTGAAATTAGAGTTTTATGTAACTTAGGTAATATTGAACAATTATTAGGTGACTATAGCAAAGCTATTGATTATTACCAACACAGTTTAATAATTTCTCAGGAAATTGGTGATATAAGATGTCAGGGTAATATTCTAGGCAATTTAGGGAATGTCTATCAAGCATTAGGTGACTCTAGCAAAGCTATTGATTATTACGAACACAGTTTAATAATTTCTCAGGAAATTGGTGATATAAGATGTCAGGGTAATATTCTAGGCAATTTAGGGAATGTCTATCAAGTATTAGGTGACTATAGTAAAGCCATTGATTATTATCAACAAAGTTTAATAATTTCTCAGGAAATTGGTGATATAAGTTCTCAGGGTAATGCACTCGGCAACTTAGGAATAAGTTATCAAATTTTAGGCAAGTACAAAAATGCCATGAGCTTTTTTGGGCAGCAATTACAAATTGCTCAGGAGATAGGGGATATCAGGATGGTAGCAAATAGCTTAAATCAAATAGCAGGATTATACTATTCTCAAGGAGATTATAATCAAGCCGAACCCTTATACCAGAGAGCACTGGCTATTGATGAAAAATCCCTCCCCCCCGACCATCCCCAATTGGCGAGTTCCCTCAATAACTTAGCGGGACTCTACTATTCCCAAGGGCGATACTCAGAAGCCGAACCTCTTTATTTAGAAGCGGTAGCCATCATCCGCCAAGCTTTACCCCCCAACCATCCCGACTTAGCCACCTCCCTCAATAACTTAGCTCAACTCTACTATTCCCAAGGACGGTACTCAGAAGCCGAACCCCTTTATTTAGAAGCGGTAGCCATCATCCGCCAAGCTTTACCCCCCAACCATCCCGACTTAGCCACCTCCCTCAATAACTTAGCTCAACTCTACTATTCCCAAGGACGGTACTCAGAAGCCGAACCTTTGTACCAAAGATCACTGGCTATTGTAGAAACAGCCCTCCCCCCCGACCATCCCCAATTAGCAAACCACATCAACAACTTAGCTGGACTCTACGAATCCCAAGGACGGTACTCAGAAGCCGAACCTTTGTACCAAAGAGTGCTGGCTATTGATGAAAAATCCCTCCCCCCCGACCATCCCCAATTAGCAAACCACATCAACAACTTAGCTGGACTCTACGAATCCCAAGGACGGTACTCAGAAGCCGAACCCTTGTATATCCAAGCGTTGAGAATTGTGATGCAGAAATTGGGGGAAAATCATCCGAATACGCAGACTGTTTGGGAAAATTATCGAATATTTTTAAGCAAGGTTTTAGAAGAACAGCGTACTGAGGAATTATCGGAGGAATGGAGTTTAGAAATCATTCAGAAAATGTTAGATGGGGAGGGATAGGAAAAGACTTTTGACATTGTTTGAGGAGAGTGCTAGGATGGCGGTAATTATTCCGCTTCCTCGCTTGCAACAAGGAATCAATGAAAGCAGTTAAGGCTACTGGAAAAATCAATACGGTCGGTCAATTATCTTTAGACTACCCAATAAAAGGGACTCTACCCAGTTCGGTAAGAGTCATTATTGTTTGGGAAGAAACAGAAACGGAAGTTAATGAATTTTGGCAACAAATTAGTGAATATCAACAACATCCTTTAAGGTCAGCAGAACAACTACAACAGGAATTAAAGCAATCTTTGACCGAAGCGGGTTATGATTCTAGGGAGAAAATCATTGACCTTGTACAAGATATTAAACGGGAAATATCTCAAGAACGTCAACAAAAACAATAGTTAATAAAATGACGAAGATTCCGCAATTAATTTTTTTAGATACTAATGTTTATTTAATCGGTGCAGTTGAACTAGACAGTCCTGAAGGTTTAATTATTAAATGGCTAGGCTGGGAAGCTCAAAATGATAATCCTGTTGCGGTGATCATTTCTGAAGAATTGATTGACCAAATTTCCAGAGTTGCTAAACGGTTGAAAAACAAAGATTGGGGCGGAGAACTCATTGGACGAATTTGGCAAAATTTAAAAGTTTTT
Source organism: Planktothrix serta PCC 8927 (assembly GCF_900010725.2). Taxonomy (NCBI): domain Bacteria; kingdom Bacillati; phylum Cyanobacteriota; class Cyanophyceae; order Oscillatoriales; family Microcoleaceae; genus Planktothrix; species Planktothrix serta. The sequence continues at coordinate 127,501 of NZ_LR734880.1, forward strand.
TATGTCCAGATTGATGATGTTGAGTTAGCCAAAATTGAAGATTTGGGAGTTATACCCCGTGAAGATGTGGGGGTTTATTTAACAGCGAAAATGGGTCAATGTCAATGTTTTATATCGGCTAATCATAAGTTAATTAAGGTTTTAGCTCAACAAACAGGGGAGTTTGAATGTTTAACGCCATCTGGTTTTGTGAGTAAGTATCTAAAATTAGATCAAAATGGAGAATTTTAGAACAGATGAACCTAAAACATTAATGGCTTAACCATTAAATCTTTTCTGGGAATTGACTGATGATCAGCCCTTAAACTTTCAATATATAATTCAATCGCTTCTGTAATATTATCGATCGCTTCTTCAAAGGAATCTCCTTGAGAATGACAACCTTTTAGAATAGGGCAAAAAGCATGATAACCTCCATCGGGTTCTTTTTGCAGAATCACTGTATAATTGTAAACTTGTTTATTATTGTTATCCATAAGTTTTGAACTTGTTAGTAATCTACCGACTTTTACCTCAGCATTATTTCATAATAACTTACAGTTCCCTCCTGTAGATCCCAGGTTTCGGAATTGGATTTACCTCAAGGGAAGAAAAGACTCACAGCTTGAGCAATGACTCAGAAACAGAAGTAACGAAAGTTTAAGCGATCGCAATTATTTTTAGTTTTGTTAGGGATTATTAATAATTGACTCCAACCCCGACAATAAAAGGAATAGAAGCGATCGCCCTTAATAAATTTTACAAAAATCCCCGATCCACTTCCTTAAAGTTTTCCTTAAGATATAACATTAGAACTCTGTCTAATTGGAGAATAGAGCATAATTTAGGTTATTCCCTCCTTGAACAACGCATTCGTCACCCTGACAAACGGTTCATTCCTATCCCTCTGGTCATAGATAACGTTAAATTAACTGCAATGAATACTCAAGCATTCCCCGAAAAACAAGGTCTCTACGATCCTCAATTTGAACACGACGCCTGTGGGGTCGGGTTCATCGTCCATCAGAAGGGGCAAAAATCCCATGATATTGTTGAAAATGCCTTAACGATTTTACTCAACCTCGACCATCGCGGCGCCTGTGGGTGCGAAGTCAATACCGGAGATGGGGCGGGAATTTTAATGCAGGTTCCCCATAAATTCCTTAAAAAAGTCGCGGCGGCGGAGAATATTAGTTTACCCGAACCCGGACAATATGGCGTGGGGATGATTTATAGTTCCCCTGACCCCCAACAGCGCCAAAAAGGTCGGGAGATTTTAGAAAAAATTGTCACCGAAGAAGGTCAAACCGTTCTGGGTTGGCGGGATGTTCCTACGGATCATTCTAGTTTAGGAAATACCGCCCAGTCCAGTGAACCCTTTATGCAGCAGGTGTTCATTGGTCGTAACCCTAATATTAGCGATGATCTGGTGTTTGAACGCAAACTCTATGTGATTCGTAAATTATCCCATACTGAAATCCGCGTTCCGGGTGCTGATCCTTATTGGTATATTTCCAGTCTGTCCTGTCGGACAATGGTGTATAAAGGGATGTTGATGCCTGTGCAGGTGGGACAATATTACCCGGAACTCCATGATCCTGATATGGAGAGTGCGTTGGCGTTGGTTCACTCTCGCTTCAGTACCAATACCTTCCCCAGTTGGGAACGCTCTCACCCCTATCGTTATATTGCTCACAACGGCGAAATTAATACCCTCCGAGGCAATATTAACTGGATGACCGCCCGCCAGTCGATGTTTGAGTCCGAACTGTTTGGGGACGATCTCAAGAAAATTCAACCCGTCATTAACGTTAACGGAAGTGACTCGACTATTTTTGATAATGCCTTAGAATTGTTAGTCTTAGCAGGGCGATCGCTTCCCCATGCGGTGATGATGATGATCCCCGAACCTTGGACAGCCCACGAGTCCATGAGTGAGGAGAAAAAGGCGTTTTATGAATACCATTCCTGCTTAATGGAACCTTGGGATGGCCCCGCTTCTATTGCGTTTACCGATGGGACGATGATGGGGGCTGTTCTTGACCGCAACGGGTTACGGCCTTCCCGCTATTATGTAACGAAGGATGATCTGGTAATTATGGCGTCGGAAGCCGGAGTGCTCCCCATTGAACCGGAACGAGTCGCTTATAAAGGCCGTTTGCAACCGGGGCGGATGTTCCTCGTGGATATGGAACAAGGGCGGATCATTGCGGATGAGGAAATTAAGGCGAAAATCGCTACAGAACAGCCTTATCGGGAATGGTTGAATGAACATTTAGTCGCCCTGGAGAACCTCAAAGACCCTGTAGAGACGTTGCATACAACGTCTCTACATCATCGGACGGATGGGTTAGTGCAGCAACAAACAGCCTTTGGTTATACCTTTGAAGACTTGCGACTGTTATTAACGCCAATGGCGCGGGATGGGGTTGAGGCGGTGGGTTCGATGGGAACTGATACCCCGTTGGCGGTGTTATCCGATCGCCCGAAACTGTTGTATGAGTATTTCCAACAACTGTTTGCTCAGGTTACAAACCCCCCTATTGACTCCATTCGGGAAGAAATTATCACTTCAGCCGATACCACCATCGGGGCGGAACGCAACTTATTAAAACCCGAACCCGAAAGCTGTCACCTGATCAAACTCAAAACCCCTATTCTCAGTAATGCCGAATTAGCAAAACTGAAAGCGGTTAACGAAGAGGGTTTTCACGCTATTACCCTGCCAATTCTGTTTAACCCCAAAGATGGGGTAAACGGCTTAGAAGCGGTGATGACGGGGATTTTTGAGCAAGCTGATAAAGCAATTGAGGACGGGGTGAACCTCTTGATTTTGAGCGATCGCGGTGTTGATCCGAATAACGCCCCTATCCCGGCTTTATTAGCCGTATCCGGTTTACATCACCATCTGATTCGTCACGGAACTCGGACACGGGTTGGGATTATTTTAGAATCCGGTGAACCGCGAGAAGTCCATCATTTTGCAGTTTTAATCGGGTATGGTTGCTGTGCGATTAATCCCTATATCGCTTTTGAAAGTATCCACGATATGATCTCTCAAGGATTATTGGTGGGTGTGGACTACAAAACCGCCTGTAAGAATTACGTTAAATCCGCAACAAAGGGGGTAATTAAAGTTGCTTCTAAAATTGGAATTTCCACCTTACAAAGTTATCGCGGGGCTCAAATTTTTGAAGCCATTGGGTTAAATCAATCGGTGATTGATCGATACTTTAGTTGGACGGCTTCTCGCATTCAAGGCGCTGATTTAGAAGTCATTGCAAAAGAGGCTATTTTACGTCATACCAATGCCTTTCCTGACCGTCCGGGTGATCAAACTCCGACCCTTGATGTGGGGGGAGAATATCAATGGCGTAAAGACGGAGAAGCCCATTTACTCAGTCCTGAAGCGATTCATTCTCTGCAAAAAGCCGTTAAGGTGGGGGATTATGAATTGTTCAAAAAATACGCTCAGTTGGTGAATGAACAGAATCAGAAATATTTTACTTTGCGGGGGTTATTGCAATTTAAAGAGAAGGATTTAACAGGCAGGATGCCTGTTCCACTGGAGGAAGTTGAACCCATTGAAGCCATTATGAAACGGTTTAAAACTGGGGCGATGAGTTATGGTTCAATTTCTAAAGAAGCTCATGAAACGTTAGCGATCGCCATGAACCGTATTGGTGGTAAGTCTAACACAGGAGAAGGCGGCGAAGACCCAGAACGTTATACCTGGACAAACGAACAAGGGGACTCGAAAAATAGCGCCATTAAGCAAGTCGCCTCCGGTCGGTTTGGGGTTACGAGTTTGTACCTGTCCCAAGCCAAGGAAATTCAAATTAAAATGGCACAGGGGGCTAAACCCGGAGAAGGGGGACAACTCCCCGGACGTAAGGTTTATCCGTCTATTGCGAAGGTTCGTCACTCAACGCCGGGGGTGGGTTTGATTTCGCCTCCTCCTCACCACGATATTTATTCCATTGAGGACTTAGCCGAATTAATCCATGATTTGAAAAACTCCAACCGTCAGGCTCGGATCAGTGTGAAATTAGTCTCAGAAGTCGGAGTTGGAACCATTGCCGCCGGGGTTGCGAAAGCCCATGCTGATGTGGTATTAATCTCCGGGTTTGATGGGGGCACGGGTGCATCTCCCCAAACCTCTATTAAACACGCCGGACTGCCTTGGGAGTTGGGGTTAGCGGAAACCCATCAAACTCTGGTGTTGAATAATTTGCGATCGCGTATTGCTGTCGAAACCGATGGTCAGATGAAGACCGGACGAGATGTGGTAATTGCGGCGTTGTTAGGAGCAGAGGAATTCGGCTTTTCAACTGCACCGTTAGTCACCTTGGGTTGTATTATGATGCGGGTGTGCCACCTGAATACCTGTCCGGTGGGGATTGCTACCCAAAACCCCCAACTGCGGGAAAGCTTTTCGGGTGATCCTGAGTATACCGTTAACTTCATGAAGTTCATCGCCCAGGAAGTCCGAGAAATCATGGCTGAGTTGGGTTTCCGCAGCTTAACTGAAATGGTGGGACGCACGGATGTATTGGAAGCTAAAAAAGCCGTTGACCATTGGAAAGCCAAAGGCATTGACCTCTCGAAAATCCTCTATCAACCGGAAGTTGGGGAAGACATCGGCCGTTATTGTCAAATTCCCCAAGATCACGGTTTAGATAAATCCTTGGATATCACCGTGTTACTGGATCTGTGTAAACCCGCTATTGAGAAGGGTGAGAAGGTTGCCGCCAAGTTACCGATTAAAAATATTAACCGGGCGGTGGGAACGATTTTAGGCAATGAAATCACCAAAAACCATTGGCAAGGTTTACCGGAAGATACGGTGCATCTGCATTTCCAAGGCAGTGCGGGTCAAAGCTTGGGGGCTTTTGTTCCCAAGGGGGTAACGTTAGAATTGGAAGGGGATGCTAACGACTATGTAGGTAAGGGATTAAGTGGAGGGAAAATTATTATTTATCCCCCAGCTAAATCTACATTTATCCCCGAAGAAAATATCATTATCGGCAATGTGGCGTTATATGGCGCAACTCTTGGGGAAGTCTATATTCGAGGGTTAGCGGGTGAACGTTTCGGGGTGCGGAACTCCGGCGTGAATGCCGTTGTGGAAGGCGTGGGAGATCACGGTTGTGAATATATGACCGGAGGTAAGGTCGTTGTCCTGGGCACCACCGGACGGAACTTTGCGGCGGGAATGAGTGGCGGTATTGCTTATATCTTGGATGAAACGGGGGATTTTGCCACTCGTTGTAATCCGTCAATGGTCGATTTAGAAAAGTTGGAAGACCCGGAAGAAATTAATCAGGTTTACCAATTAATTGCTAAACACGCGGAGTATACCAAGAGTCAAAAAGCGTTGAAAATTTTAGCCCATTGGACGGAAATGATTCCGACGTTTGTTAAAGTGATTCCGCGCGATTATAAGCGGGTTTTAGAAGCATTAAAAGAAGCTGAAAAATCCGGTTTAACTGGGGATGAAGCGTTAACGGCGGCGTTTGAAGCTAATTCCCGTGATGTGGCGCGGGTTGGCGGAAGTTAGAATGTTAGAATAACAGGGGGCTTCGGCCCCTTGTTGGACTGATGAATAGCTATATAAATGATTTTAATAGTAAGGAAAATATGGGACTTCAGGAAGAAATTGACAGCATGAGGCAAGAAATTAGAGCCGATAGATACTCGATGTCTATTGGGGAATGGATCAGTCTTTATGAAAGTGAAGAAATTGATATACACCCTGAATTTCAAAGATTTTTCCGGTGGACGGATACTCAAAAAACTAATTTTATAGAATCTATTTTACTGGGAATACCAATTCCACCTATTTTTGTGTCTCAACGAGAAGATGGAGTTTGGGATGTTGTAGACGGTTTACAACGTTTGTCTACTATATATCAGTTTATTGGAAAATTAAAAGATGAAAATAACCAACTTATCCCTCCTTTAGTGCTTGAAGGAACTAAATATTTACCTAATCTCAATAATAAAATATGGGAAGATCCAGATGATTCGGAAAACGAAAACTGTCTGACTCAAGCTCAACGTCTTTTGATAAAAAGAGCCAAAATTGATGTCAATATTCTATTAAAAGAAAGCGATAAGGTTGCGAAATATGAATTATTTCAACGATTAAATAATGGGGGATCTCTAGCTACTCCACAGGAGGTAAGAAACTGTATTCTTGTAATGTATAATCGTGAAATGTTTCATTGGATGAAAGGTTTAAGTCAAAATCAATCTTTTCAAGAATGTATAGCTCTTGGTGATCGTCTTATTCATGAACAATATGATTTAGAGTTACTGCTCAGGTTTTTAGTATTCCGTAATATTGAACAAAATGTAATGAAAGGTATAAAAAATGATTTGGGACAATTCTTGACAGAAAAGATGGTAGAAATGGCAGAGAATTCAGAGTTTAATTATGAAGAAGAAGAAAAAGCATTTAAGCAAACATTTTCAATTTTATATGAACAGATGGGAAGTGATAGTTTTCGTAGATATTCAGCTACTAAAGATAAGTTTATGGGAGGATTCTTAGTCTCTGCCTATGAAGTGATTGCTTTAGGAGTAGGTTATCATTGTGAACAGTTATCTAGCTCTAATTTCAACATAAGAGATAAAGTAAAAGAAATTTGGTCACGTCCTGAGTATAAAGAATGGTCAGGTGGAGGTACTAACGCCCAGCGAAGACTCCCGAAATTAGTTCCCTTTGGTCGCCAAATGTTTCAACCATGAAGAAAATACGGAACCCAGAGGATCTTAATGATAAGCTTTCAGAGGAACTTGTATGGAGAAAAAAAGAGCTTTCATCTTTGAAAGCCATGATTGATTTGAAATCACCTTCTCCTGATAAACGCAGAGCATTACTTCGTAGCGGAATAACGATCCTTTATGCTCATTGGGAAGGCTTTATTAAAGTAGCAGCTAATAGTTATTTAGAATTTGTTGCTATGCAAGGACTTCCCTATAATCAGCTTTCCAATAATTTTATAGCTTTAGCAATGAAAGATCAGTTAGATCAAGCAAAAGACACAAACAAGGCAACTATATACTGTGAAGTAGCTGATTTTTTTATAACAAAGCTGACTGAACGGAGCAGAATTAAATATGAAAATAGAATAGCCACATCTAATCTTTCATCATCCGTTTTTAAAGAGATAGTTTTTATGCTGGGTTTAGATTACTCCTTTTATGAAACAAAAGAAGTAATAATCGATGAAAAGTTGCTAGGAAAGAGAAATAAAATAGCTCATGGTGAGTATCTTGACATAGATGAACAAGATTATGATGAGTTGCATCAACAAATAATATCAATGATTGATCATTTTCGTAATCAAATAGATAATTGTGCAGCTACAAAGCAATATTGTTGTAATGAGGATAAATCAGGGGAAATTTAGTTGAATAAATATCAGGAAGGGCGGGTTTATCAAGATTTCTGTGAATTAACAAAGATTGTCTCGAACCCGCCCCTACGGATGGTTAAAATTTGATTCAATTAATTAGGATTTATATATTAATGGATTTCAGCTAAGATAAATTCAAAATTTGCTTAACTTCATCTAACGAAAAAGTAGGACTTTCTTGTTCTTCTTGTTGTGCTATTCTTAAATCTTGTAAATCCTGTAAATCTTCTAACAGTTCTTGAATTTTAAGAAATTCTTCACTGGGTAAAATGACAAATTCTTGACCATTTTTATTAATAAATTCAGGATGAAGTTGAATCATAATATTCTCCGATTAATTATTATAAGCTTTACTACGATGTTTAACTCGATAGATAACTAAGTTTTGTTCCTCAACTGCAAATAATACCCGATAATCTCCAACTCTTAAACGGTATTCTGGTGTAAAGTTTGTTAATCGTTTGACATCTCCTTGTAAATTATTTTGCATCCCTTCTATTTTAGCAAGAATTCGTTTCTGTAGTTCACAACCCAAAGATCATAGTTTTTCTAAAAATAGCGATCGCTCTTGACCAAACTCAAAACCGAATCGGTTATACTGAAATTATGTTTTAATTTGTACCCTAGAAATAGGTAGGATAAAAATTATGACAACAACAATTCAAGTTGATATTTCCTTTGATTCATTAATTACAGCAATTAAATCCTTAGATTTATCCCAAAAACATCAGCTTTTAGAAATTTTAGAAGATCAGATTTTTGAAGATGAAGCCGAACTTGAAGAAGACCCCAAAATTATTACTGAAATTGAAGAGGCGCGTCAAGCTTATCAAAGGGGAGACTATCAAACCATTCAAGATTATATGGCAAATCAGCTTGACAAAACAACATGAGTTATTTGGAAAGTCTTAAAACTACGTTGGAAGAGGCTTTAGAATTTAATCGCCAAGATGCTATTAATGCTGCCAATTGTTAAGATTGATCTACCCCTTTCCTGATCAAAAAATCGATTATAATCATCAATTAAGCTATCTTGAAGGCAACCTCAATGGTACAAACTCCATCCAAAACCATCTCTTTAGAAGAGTTTCTGAAACAACCTGAAACTAAACCCGCCAGTGAATATATTGAGGGTCAAATTATCCAGAAATCTATGCCACAAGGAAAACATAGTACAATTCAAGGGGAACTTGTTATCGCTCTGAATGCTATTTTAAAACCTGCAAAAATTGCCCGTGCATTCCCTGAACTGCGGTGTACCTTTGGAGAACGTTCAATTGTTCCTGATGTTTCTGTTTTTACTTGGGATAGAATTCCCCGTGATGATAATGGTGCAATTGCAAATACTTTTTTAATCGCGCCGGACTGGATGATTGAAATTTTATCCCCCGATCAAAGTCCAACAAAAGTGATTAAAAACATTCTCTATTGTCTCAATAATCAGACTCAAATGGCTTGGTTAATCGATCCTGAAGAACAATCTATTTTTGTTTATCACTCCAAACAACAAATAGAAGTCTTTGATCAACTGGAGTCAGAGATTCCTGTTCCCCTGTTTGCAACCGATGTTAAACTAACCGTTGGGGCGTTATTTGCTTGGCTTTTAGAGTGAAAATCGTTCCCCAGCAGAACTTCTATATCATTAAGAAATATTGAAAATTCTTTAAATCAACCTTAAATATGCCTTAAAATTCAACAGAGCGAATCACAATGAGGCAAATTAAACTATCATCAGATATTGATCTGATTTCAGGAGCCTATCTAAAAATTTCTTAATCGCTAATTTGTCATCAATTGTTGACGATTTCCAGAAAAAAACAGGCTGAAGTGTGAAAAACTAAGGGTTTAAGTCTTTCAACAACAGCCCTCTCAATATATTTAACAACCTTGACCGTGAACCGAATCAAGACTGCTAACAACCAATACTCAACAGTTTAACGGAAAAAATTATGGGAAAACCGACTGGCTTTCTGGAATATGCCCGCGAACTCGCTGCGGAACTCGCCCCTTTAGATCGGGTTGGGAATTGGGATGAATTTCATCTCCCGATGGAGGATGACAAACTTCGCACCCAAGCCGCCCGGTGTATGGACTGCGGAACACCGTTTTGTCATACGGGAACAATTATTAGTGGGATGGCCAGTGGTTGTCCGATCAATAATCTGATCCCGGAATGGAATGATTTAATTTATCGGGGACTGTGGAAAGAAGCCCTAGACCGTCTCCACAAAACCAATAATTTCCCCGAATTTACGGGTCGGGTTTGTCCGGCGCCTTGCGAGGGTTCCTGTGTTTTGGGCATTCATAACCCTCCGGTTACGATTAAAAATATTGAATGTTCGATTATTGATAAAGGCTGGGATGAAGGTTGGATCACCCCTGAACCTCCGGCCAAACGCACCGGAAAAAAAGTCGCGGTCATTGGTTCTGGCCCTGCGGGGTTATGTGCGGCGGCCCAACTGAATAAAGCGGGTCATGGGGTAACGGTATTTGAACGGGCTGACCGTCCGGGTGGCCTATTAATGTATGGTATCCCCAACATGAAACTGGATAAAGAACAGGTTGTCCTGCGACGGCTGAAGGTATTGGAAGACGAGGGGGTTAAGTTTATTTGCAATACCGAAGTCGGTAAGGACTTTCCGGCTGAAAATTTGTTAAAAGAGTTTGATGCGGTACTTTTATGTACTGGAGCCACTAAACCCAGGGATTTGCCCATTGCAGGACGGGAACTCAAGGGGATTCATTTTGCTATGGAGTTCCTCACAGCCAATACGCAAGCGGTTTTAAATAAGCAGTCAGGGAGTGATTTTATCTCCGCCCAGGGGAAAGATGTGGTGATTATCGGGGGTGGAGATACGGGCACGGACTGTGTGGGAACGTCCATTCGTCACGGTTGCAAGAGTGTGGTGCAGTTGGAAATTTTACCGAAACCTCCCTCAGAGCGGGCTGCCAATAACCCCTGGCCGGAATGGCCGAAGGTTTATAAAATGGATTACGGTCAGGAAGAAGCCGCAGCCAAATTTGGGGCTGACCCTCGTGTTTATTTAACAACGGCCACGAAGTTTGAAGGGGATGAAAATGGCAATGTTACAGCTATTCATACCGTTGAAGTGGAATGGGCGAAAAATGAGAAGGGTCAGTTTATTCCGCAGCATATTCCCGGCACAGAAAAGGTAATTCCAGCGCAATTAGTGTTATTAGCAATGGGATTTTTAGGGCCCGAACAACCGCTATTAGATACTTTAGGTTTAGAACGGGATGCCCGCAGTAATATTAAAGCTGAACATGGCAAGTATGCTACCAGTATTCCGGGGGTATTTGCGGCGGGTGATTGTCGTCGGGGCCAAAGCCTTGTGGTTTGGGCGTTTAATGAAGGTCGTGGTGCCGCCCGTGAATGTGATTTATATTTGATGGGACAGACGGATTTACCTTAATTTGTTGTTAGAAATCCCTCCTTTTTTGGGGGGATTTTTGAACCACAAAGACACGAAGACACGAAGGGGAATTTAAGTTGCGATCGCCCTACTCTTTATGTTCTCCAGTTTTCTATTCCTATAAGTCATCACCAACCCACTGACCTGCGTGTCGCAATACCGATTGACCAGAAGCAGGTTTATAGGCAATTGTTTCTGACAATAGGAGATGAATATTTTGGGAATTCTCTTGTTGTTTAATAAATTCAACAAATTTAGCAATTGTATTTAGGTTTTTAGGGGAGATTTGTAAAAGATTTTGCTCGATTTGCTTTCGCAGTTCAATAGTATTCATAATTTTAATAGAGGATAATGGGTTAAATTTAAGTCTAGGATTATTCATCTTCATCAAATACAGGAGGCCAGATTTCTGACACGACTAATTCCCATTCGGGGAGAAGATTAGGAAGGGTTAAAGTATCCCCATTTCCTAATACAATTACAGGCTGATCTGGGTGGTAAACTTCCAGTTGACAGGTATCGGGATCAATTAGAATGGCAACTTTAACCCCTTGTTGAATATAAACTTGAATTTTATCTCGGATTTTTTTGAGGCGATCGCTTTGAGATTTAACTTCAACAACTAAGTCGGGAACAAGAGTAGCAAAATAGCGAACACTACGGGGAAGGCGATCGCGCAACACAAAAGACACATCCGGTGCTTTTAGGTCACTATTGGGTAAAATAAACCCCCCTGCGGAGTCAAAAACCCGACCCAGGCGACGGGGTTTGACCCAATTGCGAAGTTGGCTGGCAAATTCTAAGGAAACTTCACTGGCGACGATATCTGATGGGCCCATAATGGTAATATTACCTTGTTCGATTTCAATTTGATAGTCCAAGCCCGCTTCACTCAGGACTGACTCGATGCGTTCTAGGTCTTTGACGGTCATTTCAGGCATGATGCAGAAGTCCAAATGGATTGTTATGACTGATTTGATGGAAAATGCGATCGCTCCTTTAACTTAACTCAAATTCTATCTTTCAGTTTTATAGCGTATTTTTTTATATTGAAATCAATTTATTTTTCCCAAAAGGCTTGATTCAATTTATTCAACTCTATTTTTTCCTTGATTTGGGCTTTTTTTTGCTCAATTTTAGCTTTTCTTTCGGGTGAAATATTCTGAATGAGTTGGTTAAATTTATGATGTCCTGTCATAATAAACCCTCGTGTTGTAGTTCTTCAATGTATTGATCATACAATCGATCAGCCATCGGGATATATTTATCATAAAATCGGTTATCTCCTGTTTTATCACCGCCAGTTAGTAATATGGCTGTGCGTCGGGGATCGAAAGCATAAAAAATTCTTAAGGGATTTCCTTGACTTTGGATGCGTAATTCTCTCAGATGAGAATGTTTTGATCCATTTACTCCCGAAGAATATGGAAAGGGTAAATTCGGCCCTTTTTCTTCTAGTAATTGGACAACAGTAATAATATCGTCTTGTTGGGTTTCACCCAAAACATCCCACCATTGACTAAATTCATCAGTATATTCGACTTCCCAGGTTACGTTAACGGGATAAGGTTGATTTGACATAGGTTTAGCCTCTCAATGCTTGACTAAACCCATTGAAAGGCTTATTTTTTATCAAGAACCCACAGCTTTCTATCAAATGCTATCAAATGCTATCAACCTTTAAAACGCTCTCTCAATTCGCCATTTTTTAGGTGTACTCGGTTAGATGATTAATCTGTGTTACAATAGTCAAAATAGTTAATTCAACAATGGGGAATCAAAACCATAAAAAAGCAATTCGTAGTTTGCAAAGGAGAATCATTGAACATGAGGATAAAATTAAAAATGAGTTAGAAAAGGATTATCCTGATCAGGGATTGATTAAACATTGGCAAACAGAAATTCGCGCTTTTGAGAAAGGAGTTCAACAAGCACTAAAACGACTGAGGAGGTTATAATGCAAATTAGCGATCGCACATCTTTTATTCAAAGTTCTACGTTAAAAATATTGTTAACTGAACTTGGAGAAGAATGTCAAACTATTCTCCAACTTTTAGATAAAATTCGGGCTGGAAATCAATTAAGCGATAGTGAAAAAGGGGAGAGTTTGGCCGAATTATTAGCAGCTATGATTCATCTACAAACCCATTGTGGCGACGATTTGCAAACATTAATTGCAGAAGAATTAGAACAGTTACCTGATACAGAATGATCAGAGTAAGATGGTTAATGATCAAGTTATCCCTCTGTAAGGGCGAGGCGCGCCTCGCCCCTACCTTGGAATTTTTAAATGATTTTAAAGATAGGGTTTTCTTTTTTAACGAATAATTGCTATAATTATTTAAAAGGATTCATGTTTTGATATGTTATCTTGGGATGAATTTTTACAAGATGTTGCAGATGCACAGGGTTTAGTGGATGCCGATGAACGCACAGTATTTTTAACTCGTTTTGCTGAAAAATATTTAAAAACAAGAGTATCAAATACTTCAATTGCTGATAAATTAGGCATCAGTAAATCTGATCTGGAACGAAAACTAGGTAAAGTTTATACTATTCTTGAAACTTCTTGCCCTGAATTGAAACCTGCAACAAAAGGTAAAATTAAGATTCTACATAGTTTTTTAACACAAGAGTATTCTAAATATCAAAAACAAGAACAAATTCCATCTCAACTCCAAACACCAGTATCCTCAATTTCTGATATTAACTGGCATCAAATCTGTCAATCTCGCCTCAACGCCTACAAAGAACGCTTTCTCAACAACCCTTTAACAACTGGAAACCACCTCAATGTTTATGTTCCTTTAGGGTTAGTGGAACCCAAACAAGAACAGGACAAGCGACAAAAACAGGAATTTAACCCAGAGGAGGGGTCACGGTTTTATCAATTAGCGGAAACGGAAATAACCAAAACCTATAACGAACCGAATCAATTTTTTGAAGAAGTATTACAAAAAGGAAATAGTAAAAGCAAAGGTCAAAAAATCGCAATTATTGGCGAACCTGGGGCGGGAAAAACAACGTTATTATATCAAATTGCCCAATGGATTTTATATAAAGAGTTAGGTTATCCGATTTTAATTCGGTTGGCGGATGTTGATAAACCATTACTAGAATATTTAACTCAAGATTGGTTACGTTATGCGACTAAAAGCACAGGGGAAGTTTCACCGGAATGGGTTTCTGCATTTGAACAATTAAGGCGGGGGGATAAGGTTTGGTTACTCCTCGATGCTATTGATGAAATGGGGATAATGTCACCTTTAGCGGATATTAATCAACAGTTAGCGAACGAATTGCATGGGTTACGGGTGGTGTTAACCTGTCGGTTGAATGTTTGGGAGGGGGAGAAAAACGCTTTAAGGGGTTTTGATGTTTATCGCAATTTAGATTTTAATTCCCAACAGATTCAGGATTTTATTGAACAATGGTTTAAGGATAAAACCCAGAGTCAGGAGTTATTAAAACAGTTAAAAGAACCCAACAAAACCCGCATTAATGATTTAATTAAAAATCCCCTGCGGTTAGCATTATTATGTCGGACTTGGAAACGGGGGCAAAAATTACCCGAAACCCAAGCCGGACTGTATCAACGGTTGGTTAATAGTCATTATCAATGGAAGGATGAACACAAACCGTTTCAAATTCCTGAAGATGTGCAAGAATATCTCCATAAACAGTTAGGAAAATTAGCGAAAACCGCGATAAACCGTGAACAATATCGGTTTCGTTTAGAGGAAAAATTCCTTGAACAGTATTTAGGAAAACGGCATCCGTCAAATTCTCAGCCGAAGTCTCTATTTGATTGGGCGTTAAAATTAGGATGGTTAAATTGGGTGGGGTTAGCATCCGTTGAGGAAAGGGATTCTGATCAAGCGGTTTATGCGTTTTTCCATCCCACGTTTCAGGAATATTTTGCAGCTTTAGCGATTAAGGATTGGGATTATTTCTTACCTCGAAATCATGTCAATTGTCCGATGGAGGGGAAAGAGTATCGCATTTTTCAACCCCAATGGAAACAGGTAATTTTATTATGGTTGGGGCGGGATGATGTGGAGATAGAAGAGAAAGAGGCGTTTATTCAGAAGTTAGTTAGTTTTGATGATGGGTGTGGAGATAGTAATTTTTATGGGAATCGTACCTATTTTTTAGCTGCTGCGGGAATTAATGAGTTTAAACAATGCAGTTTATCGGATGAAATTGTAAAACAGATTGTTCAATGGGGTTTTGGTTATTTTGATATTGAGAAGCAAAAATGGATAACTTTTATTGATCCACTTGAGGAAGGTTCAATAACAGTATTACCAGAGACAATTAGAGAAAAAGCGATCGCTAATTTAATTCAAGTCTTAGAAACTACTGAGAATGAATCTACTCGCAGGAGGGTTGCCTATAGTTTAGGGGATATTGCTGGTAGAAATGAGTTAGCAATACGAGAGTTAATTCGGGTCTTAAAAATCACTGAGAATGGATTTACTTACAGGTCGTTAGCCGAGAGTTTAGGGGAAATTGCCGTTGGAAATGAGTTAGCAATAGGGGAGTTAATTCGGGTATTAAAAACCACTGAGAATGAAGAGAATTGCTGGAGGGTTGCCGAGAGTTTAAGCGAAATTGCCGTTGGAAATGAGTTAGCAATAGGGGAGTTGATTCGGGTATTAGAAACCACTGAATCTGAATCTACTCGCAGGATAGTTGCCTATAGTTTAGGGGAAATTGCCGTTGGAAATGAGTTAGCAAAAAAGGAGTTAATTCGGGTATTACAAACCACTCAATCTGAAAATAATCGCCAGTTATTTGCCTGGAAATTAGGGAAAATTAACCCTGGAAATGAGTTAGCAAGAAAGGAGTTGATTCGGGTATTACAAACCACTCAATCTGAAAATAATCGCAGGATAGTTGCCTCTATTTTAGGCGAAATTAACCCTGGAAATGAGTTAGCAATAAGGGAGTTAATTCGGATCTTAGAAACCACTCAATCTGAAAATAATCGCAGCATTGTTGCCTGGAGTTTAGGGGAAATTGCCGTTGGAAATGAGTTAGCAATAAGGGAGTTAATTCGGATCTTAAAAACCACTCAATCTGAAAATAATCGCAGGATAGTTGCCTCTATTTTAGAAAAAATTTCCATTGGAAATGATTTAACAATAGGGGTATTAACTCAGGTTTTAGAAATTACTAATGATGAAGAAACTCGCAGCAAGGTTGCCTATAGTTTAGGGGAAATTGCTGTTAGAAATGAGTTAGCAATAGAGGCGTTAATTCAGATCTTAGAAACCACTGAAAATGAAGAGACTTGCAGGAGAATTGCCAAGATTTTAGGAAAAATTGCCGTTGGAAATGAGTTAGCAAGAGGAGCATTAATTCGGATCTTAGAAACCACTAAAAATGAAGAGACTCAGTGGATTTTTGCCGGGAGTTTAGGAGAAATTGACCCTGGAAATAAGTTAGCAAGAAGGGCATTAATTCGGATTTTGGAAACTACTGAGTCTGAATCTAATCGTTGGATTGTTGCTTATAGTTTAGGGGAAATTTACCCTGGAAATAAGTTAGCGATAGGGACGTTAATTCAGGTCTTAGAAACCACTGAGTCTGAAAATACTCGCTGGACAGTTACCAAGAGTTTAGAGAAAATTGCCGTTGGAAATGAGTTAGCAATAAAGGCGTTAATTCAGGTCTTAGAAACTACTGAGAAGGAATCTACTCGCAGGACGGCTACCGAGAGTTTAGAGAAAATAATCCAAACAGAAGAACAATATACAGATGTGGTTTTTGCCCTCAAACATAACCTAACTAATAAAGTTCTCAACAATAATTTTGATCTCTATATAAAATGCTGCGATGTTCTCTGGAAATGCGCCCAAAATCTACCTTATCCCAAATTTTATCAAGCATGGCATCACAACACCCTGACCCCCAATTCTAATAATAACAGTTGTCATTCTGAGTGAAGCGAAGAATCTCGGAGATCCTTCGCTTCACTGCGTTCCGCTCAGGATGACATTATTAAAGATGGGTTCCGCTCAGGATGACATTATCAAGAATAGTGAAATTACCGATAATACCCCCGTTGGCAATACTCTAAAGGTACGACTTGAGTTTAATTCTTGATTTTGTTAACTTTAAATTGTTGGGAAGAAAGCCCTGAAGGGCTTACTACGGTTTGAAGGGGTTTTTAACTAAATTAACGTTATAATATCGGGGATCGGAGGTGACTTCTTCTGCGATCCAGTGGGGAATATCAATATTTTGATCTTCTGTTTCTAGTTCCACTTCTGCTAAGATTAATCCTTGATTTTCTCCCGAAAATTCATCTACTTCCCAGATTAAATCCCCCATTAAAATTTTATATCGTGTTTTTTCAATTAAGGGGCGATCGCATAATGTTTCTAATAATTCTTGAGCATCCTCAACGGGGATTTTATACTCGAATTCCGCCCGACTACTTCCCGTTGTTAAACCTTTAATGGTTAAATAGCCCTGATTTCCTACCACACGCACCCGAACAGTTCGCCCGTTGTAGTTAGCAATATAGCCTTGACGATAGATTTCTGCAACCCCTAGCGATCGCCATTCATCCCCTTTGACTAAAAATTTGCGTTCAATTTCCGTTCCCATTTGCAGTGATTAAAAAAATCAGTTATACCTTATTTTAGCACAAATTTTTTATCTTGCATATTTTTCTATTGGGGTCAAAAATGGTTATTTTAGTGATGGGGGTTTCCGGTTCTGGGAAATCTACAATTGGTCAACTTCTGGCGGAGTCTTTGCATTGGCAATTTAGCGATGCGGATGCTTTTCATGCTTCTGAAAGTATTGCTAAAATGCAGAAAAATATCCCGTTGTTGGATAGTGATCGAATGCCTTGGTTAATGCAGCTTCAAAAGGCCATTGACAACTGGCTAAAAACTGATCAAAATGTTGTTTTAGCTTGTTCTGCGTTGAAAGATTCCTATCGTCAACTATTGTGGCGAGATCCTCAGCAAATGCGCTTAGTGTATTTAAAAGGGCCAGAAAAATTAATTCAACAACGGCTCCAAAGTCGGTATAATCATTTTATGTCTGCTGATCTTCTGGATACTCAATTAGACAGTTTAGAAGAACCTAAAACCGCCTTATATGTTGATATTTCCGATTCCCCCTTAGAAATTGTAGCTCAAATTCAAACCTATTTGCAGTTACAACCTTAAGTTTACTCTATCCATGACTGAACAATTTAACTCCTCTTTATTTTCTAGTGTTTCTCGTCGTTCTGTTCTCAAATTTTTAGGCGTTGGTGCGGTTAGTGGGGTGTTAGGATATTCTCGATTTCATAAACCTGAACCCGCTATTTTTCAGCCGGATATCATTAATTTACCACAATTTTTAACCCAACCGAAACACGTTGTTATTGTGGGAGGAGGATTAGCCGGATTAGCTTGTGCATATCAACTCAGCCAACGGGGATTTAAAGTCACTTTATTAGAAAAATCTCCTCAATTGGGCGGTAAAATTGCCAGTTGGGATATTCAAGTGGGGGATAAAACCTTTAAGATGGAGCATGGATTTCATGGGTTTTTTCCTCAATATTATAACTTGAATTCTTTGGTTCAAGAGGTTAATATTCAAGATAATTTTGTCTCCTTAGAATCCTATGCGGTTGTTTTTAGAAATAACCAATATCAACCCGAAGTATTCCGTCCCAGTCATTCTGCTTTTCCTTGGAATGTGGTTGATTTGGGGGTATCTTCTCCTAATCGTTTAAACTGGGGAATTAATTTAACCCATCTCAATCATTGGAAAGTATTTCGAGAGATTGGAGGGTTTAAAATTCCTAATAGTTATCAACGCTTAGATGAGATTTCTGTTGCAGATTGGGTGCGTGAAGATTTCCCTCAAGGATTATATGATTTATATTTTCTTCCCTTTGCTAAATCGAGTTTAAATGCACCCGATAAACTCAGTGTGGGGGAACTGATGCAGTTTTTTCATTTCTATTTTTTTGGGAATCCTGAAGGGTTAGCATTTAATGGAACTCGTCAAGATATGGGAACCAGTTTAGTCCAACCTTTAGTTAATGCAATTCAAGAAAAAGGCGGAGAAATTTTAACGGAAGTTACCGTTAGTAATTTTAACTGGAATCAAGGAAAAATTGACTCGATTACTTATTTTCAAGGGAATGGGATTAATACAGTTCCCTTTTGGGTCAAATCCAATCCAATTTTATCATCTAAAGAGTTTGAATATTTTGGCAATGCTGATGATGTCTATGCAGTATCAACCCATCAAAATCAAGCCATTTCTTTACATTGTACTCATCAAGGTTGTACCGTAAAAATGGCAGAGGATGGATATTTTCACTGTCCTTGTCATGGGGCAATTTTTGATCAGAATGGTCAGGTGATTTCTGGCCCTGCTGAACGGGATTTACCCCAGTATAACGTTATCCAAAGACAGGATGATCAAGTGGAATTAGTGGGTATTTATTCTGATCAATTAGACCAAGAAATCACCCAACCCCCCAAAAAATGGGGGGAGGAGGGAAACTTTAAACGAGGGGTAAGTGATTCTGATGATAATACAACAGCAGCAAATTCATCTGTTATCCCTGCTACAAATTCTCCTCAAATAATGCAGGCGGATTATTATGTATTGGCGACGGATATTCCAGGGACGCAACGCTTATTTACAATCATGACTGGGGAGATTAATTCGCAGGTTAAGCAACAAATTGAACAATTAAAAGTTGCTGACCCCTTTGCGGTTTGTCGGTTTTGGTTTGACCGAGATTTCCCTTGGGAATATAGCCATTTTACCTCCTTATCGGGTTACGATTTAACCGATAGTATTACCCTTTATCATCGTATCCAAGAGGAATATATTAAATGGCATGAACAAACGGGAGGGAGTGTTGTAGAATTACACGCTTATTGTTATAAAGAAACTGAATTTCCGACTCAAGAAGTGTTGTTAACAACCTTTGAACAGGAACTTTATGAAATTGTCCCCGAATTAAAAACGGCTACCCTATTACATCGAGAATTAGTTAATCAGAAAAATTTTGCCGGATATCCCCCCGGAAGTTATGCTAATCGTCCGGTGACAAATTCTGGGGTTTCTAATTTAATATTTGCCGGAGATTGGGTAAAAATGCCCTTTCCCTGTGGTTTAATGGAAAGGGCTGTGAGTAGTGGATTATTAGCTGCTAATGAAATTTTACAGCAGGAAGGTTTGCAAAGGCGATCGCTTTTTTCTGTTACTCCCGAAGGCTTTCTCAAGCTCTAAAAACTGCCATCATTGATAGTTATTTTGCCTTTCTTCGTGCCTTTGTGGTTTCTTCAGAAATCCCCAGTACCTCACCCGACTAAAAACCTCTATCGTTAAGAAGATGAATCAATCCAATATTAATCCTATTCGACAGTTAGGAATTAACCTCAATCATTGGTATGTTGTTGCCACCAGTAAAGAGGTAAAAAATCAACCCCTAGGAGTGCAATTATGGAATCAAAATATTGTTTTATTTCGAGATAGTTTAGGAACAGTTCACGCCCTAGAAAATCGCTGTCCCCATCGACACGTTAAATTGAGTCATGGTAAAATTATTGAAAATAATTTAGAATGTACTTATCACGGCTGGCAATTTAATTGTCAGGGAGAATGTGTCACGGTTCCCTATTTAGAAAAGGATCAAAAACTACCGAAAAATTGTAAAATCAAAGCCTATCCAGTTCAAGAAAAACAGGGTTTTATTTGGGTTTTTCCAGGGGATAATCCTGATTTAATTCAACCCTTAGCAATTCCAGAATGGGATGATTTGAATTATATTGCCACGGTTTCAGTGATTCATTGTCAAGGGCATTTTTCCTTTTTAATCGAAAATTTAATGGATATGTATCATGGACATTTACACCAAGATTGGCAAGCGTGGACAGATGCTATGTTAGACAAAATAGAAGCAGATGAAAACCGAGTTGATGCCTATTATTTAGCTCAGAGTTATTATAAAATTGATAAAATTTGGTCAATTTCCCAGCTATTTTTTCCGGCTTTAAGAAAACTTCATCCTGAACCTTTAACGGTGAGTTATATTTATCCTCACTGGGTTTCAACATTAGGAGAATATTTTAAAATCTACTGTTTATTTTGCCCAATTAGTTTAACAGAAACCCGTGCTTATTTAATCCATTTTACCTCTTTAAATGCCTTTTGGCGACTGCATAAACTCCCAATAAAATTTAGGAAATTTGTGAAAGATTTATGTTTTGGTTCAGCACAACAACTCTTAGATGGGTTAGTTAAACAGGATGTTTTAATGATTAAACAAGAACAACAGGCGTATTTACAACATCCCCAATGTCAAGGGTATGAATTTAATCGTACTATTAGAAGTGTTCAACGGTTAATTCAACGTCAAGCTGAACCTTCAACCTAAGCTTTTTGTTTCAAAATTAATAAGGTAATATCATCAAACTGTTTTTGTTCACCCCGAAACGTGATCACATCATTAATCACGGCTTGTTTAATTTCTTCTATCGGGTTTTGCCAATTTTGAGAAATCACATCACAAAGTCTATCCAGTCCATACTGTTGTTTATCAAGATTAAATGTTTCCGTAATTCCATCGGTATATAAAACCACTCCATCTCCGGTTTTTAACTCAACCGTTGTGGAATTAATAAACTCCGTAATATTTTTATCTAACGCAATTGGAATTCCTAAATCAATGGTATCAATTCGTTCAATTTCCCCATCACAACGAACAATCAAAATTTCTTCATGTTGTCCACTAACGGTTAATAAACCTTGATAATAATTTAAAATCGCTAAAGTTAAATTTCTATCAACATTCATCCGTTCAACATTTTTATAAAGCGTATTATTAAGAATACTTAAAAATTGGATAGGGTCAGTTTCTCGAATTTCTGTGAGTGTGCGAATTCCCATTTGAGCCATTAACATTAAAATTCCACTTTCTAACCCATGTCCGGTGACATCTCCGATTCCCAACGTCACAACACCATCAGTTTCTAAAACATCATAATAATCTCCCCCAACTTCCTCCGCAGGTTCCATAAATCCTACAATTTCTAATTCAGAAATCATAGCAAGTTCTTCAGGTTTGGGTAAAATCATTTGTTGTAAACGACGAGTTACTTCTAATTCTGTTGCTAACCGTAAATTTTCAGCGTGGAGACGACTAACATTAACATGGGTACGAATTCTGGCTAAAAGTTCATCCTTCGCAAAGGGTTTCATCATATAATCATTTGCACCCACATTTAACCCTGTTACGACATCTTGCACTTGAGTTTTAGCCGTTAATAAAATAATCGGTAATTCAGTAGCATCGAACTGTTCTCGGAGTTTTTGAGTGACTTCATACCCGGTAATTTTAGGCATCATCACATCTAATAACATCACATCAACTTTCAGTCCGTTTTTAATTAATTCTAAGGCTTCTTCGCCATTGCTGGCTTGAAAAACTGCATAATGATGTAAGGAAAGATTATTGAATAAAACCTGACGATTCACAATTTCATCATCCACAATTAAAATTTTAATGGTTTCTGGAGAATGGTTAATTGACGGTTGAGAAAAACCAGGACTAACGGCTAATAATGTATTAAGTTGTATGGGTTGTAGAGAATTTTTAATCGAGTTTTCCGTAGGAATTTTAAGGGCATTTTCAGCAAGGGGAAGGGTAAAGGTAAATTGAGAACCCACACCTAATTCCGATTCAACGGTTACTTGTCCCCCATGTAATTCAACTAATTGTTTAGTAATGGTTAATCCTAATCCCGTACCACCATATTCTCTAGCGGTAGAACCTTCCGCTTGTTCAAAGGATTCAAAAATTCGATCTAATTTATTAGCAGCAATGCCTATTCCAGTGTCAGAAATAGTAATTGCTATTTGAGATTTTTCTGTTTCAGACAAAATTCGGGCTGAAATTTCTACAATTCCTTCGGGGGTAAATTTTATGGCATTTCCAATTAAATTATAGAGAATTTGTTGTAAGCGATTTTCGTCGGCTTCTGCTAGGGGAAAATCAACGGGAATTCGATTAATGAGATGTAAATTCTTTTGAGTAATTAGAGATTGACTCAGGATTAAAACTGCATCAACAATGACACGAATATCAACAGGTCGCAGTT
The DNA here is from genome assembly GCF_900010725.2 of Planktothrix serta PCC 8927. NCBI lineage: Bacteria > Bacillati > Cyanobacteriota > Cyanophyceae > Oscillatoriales > Microcoleaceae > Planktothrix > Planktothrix serta. The sequence goes on from NZ_LR734880.1 coordinate 150,472, forward strand.
GCAGTTCTATATTTTGGTAACGCAGTTTAGAGAAGTCTAAAAGGTCATTGACTAAACTAGATAAACGGCGACCACTCGCAGCAATCATGGCTAAATTGCTGTTAGTTTGGGGGGGTAATTCTCCCGTTGCGCCATCGATTAAAGATTCAGCAATTCCAATAATTCCATTCAAAGGTGTTCGGAGTTCATGGGAGGTATTCGCTAGAAATTCATCTTTTAATTGATCTAAATGTTGCAGTTCTTGATTTTTAGATTCTAAAATTGTAAAGGATTCTTTTAACTGTTTTGCCATGCGATTAAAGGATTTCGCTAATTGACCTAATTCATCTTTTCGTTTGAGATTAAGGGTTTGTTTCCATTCTCCTTGAGCAATTTGTTTCGCTGCAACATTTAACTGTAAAATTGGTTTGACAATCCATTGTGCGGTTAATAATCCTATTAATGTGGCTCCTAATAAGGCTAAACTACATAAAATAATTGTGGTACGAGTATTAGCATTAATTTGTTCCATAAAATCCGATTCAGGAACAACTACAAGAATTAACCAATTAACGGTTTTTCCTTTATTGAAGGGTAATATTTTAACAAAATAGCGTTCACGCTTCCAAGTAAATTCGAGATCTTTTCCTTGTTTAATATTGTTCAGATTCCCTTGAGTTTGACTTAAATAGTTTGCTGTGGCTTGGGTTAAGGAATTTTGACTATTAATAGCGGGAAATAACTGTCTTTCGTTATTAATTTCTTGAAAAGGTTTTTCTAAGGTTGATGTTGCTAATAAAGTTCCCTCACTATCGATTAAAAAGGTTTGTCCTGATTTTCCTACCTTTAATCGATTTAAAAAATCTCCAATTCCATCTAACCGTAAAGCGGTATTGAGAACTCCTTGAACTTGTTGGGTTTGAGGATTATAAACGGGAAGCAAAGCACTCATTAATAACGTCGGTTCTAATAGGGATAAATAAACCGAACTCCAAGTCGCTTCTCCCGCTTTAACGGCATCTTGATACCAAACTCCTTTGCGAGTGTCAAAATCTTTAACAATTGTTGCAACTTCTGTGCGATCGCCTTGATTATTGGTTTGATAAGAATAGAAATCAAAATTAGTAAATGTATCAACAACATTAATTCTTAAAGACCCATCACCTAACTGTTCTCCTGTGCGTTCCTGACCCGCAGCATTGGTAATTTTAATAAAATTAATATCAGGATAAATTTGAACTTGTCCCCAGAGATATTTTTCCCAAGGGTTTAAATTTTCAAAGGTTAAAATTCCTGAGCGAATTAAATTTAAGTTCGTTTGATTAATCTTTTCAGGAATGGCTAAATAGGCTTCTAAATTTTGTTCAACTCTAGCACTAATTTCATTTTGTAACTGACTCACAACTTGATTAACGGCTTTCTGTCCAGCATAAAAAGATAGCCATCCCACAATGCCAACAGCCCCAAAAATTTGCAGTAAAAAGGGTACAATTAAAATAGTTCGGATCGGAATTGGATGGCGACTTTTCCGAACAATCTTAATCCAGATTAACTCAAATTTAGGTAAGGAAATAGACATTGATGATAAAAAGTTGTGGTGTTTGCGTGGAGAGAAAGAATAGGCAATAAATCAATCAATTAACTCTTACACTGATAACTGATAACTGATTACTGATTACTGATTCCCTCCCAACGTTTCATCTGGTTTACATCAATATCAAATAGGTCAAGGACGCGACAAACAGTATTCGTGACCATCTGATCAATTGATTCTGGCATCGTATAAAATGCAGGAACCGGAGGCATAATAATTCCCCCACATTCAGTCACGGATAACATATTTTTGAGATGAATTGCATGGAGAGGCGTTTCTCGCACCATTAACACTAACCGACGACGTTCTTTGAGCACCACATCCGCCGCGCGAGTTAGGAGGTTACTGGTGACACCCGTAGCAATTTCAGCTAAGGTTTTCATGGAGCAAGGAAGGATCACCATCCCCATCGTGCGGAACGAACCACTGGATATTGCCGCCCCCACATCATTGATAGAATAGCTCACGCTGGCCAGATTGTGAAGTTCTTTGGTATCCATCTCTAACTCATGGGCTCTGGTGATTTCTCCCGCACGGGAAACGACGAGATGGGTTTCTACATCCGTTTCTTGTAGCAGTTCCAACAAACGCACCGCATAAATAATACCACTCGCCCCACTAATACCAACGATGAGACGTTTAGAACTGGTCATGTTATTGGCGGTTTCCTAATCTGAATTCTTTTATTTTAAACCTAAATAAACAGGTTTTTCAAGAAACTTCCTTTCTGATATCACTGCGAATATGTAAATCCCGTTGAGGATAGGGAATTTCAATATTGTTCTCCGCAAAAGTTTTCCAAATTTCACAAGAAATTTCACTCATAATTCGTTTACCTCCGATAGGAGTTGCTAACCAAACAGCAATCTCAAAATCTAAACTAGATTCTCCAAAATTGATCAAATTGACTAAAGGAGCAGGATCATTTAAAACTTCAGGATGTTCATAAATAATTTTTAATAAAATCTCGATTACTTGTTGAGGATTACAATCATAACTTGTTCCCACTATTAAGCAGCGACGCACCCGACGATCACTCCCTGTCATCGTTTTAAGTTCTTGGGTAAAAAAGATTTGATTCGGAATAATTTTTTCAGAATTATCTGTCATCACTTGGACTGTTGTGGCTCGAATACTTACTTTTTTAACTTCACTCAATTCTCCGCCAATTTCAATAATATCTCCCGGTCTTAAAGAACCCTCAAACAAGAGAAATATTCCACTAATTAAATCACTAAAAATCTCTTTTAAACCAAAGCCAAGACCAACGGATAATCCTCCTGTAATTGCTGCAAAAGCTGTGGGATTAAACCCAATATATCCAATCACAATCACTATCCCTAAACCGATTAAAAAATAACGAATTAAAATCAAAGAAGCTTGAAATGCACCGGAATCTAGTTCGGTTTTATCAACAATAACTTGCAAAATCACATATTGGAAAATACTCACAGCCACTATCCAAAAATATAACCCCACTGTACTGATAAAAATCCCTCCTAGGGTGATGGGGCTGTTAAATAAATTGATCACCTCGACTTGCATTAGTTGATTGATATCTACAAATAAACTTAAAATTTCTCTCAAAACATATAAAATAAATATTGGTCTAAAAAAATAGAATTTGTACTCTTTAACCCGATGAAGCGGAACAAATAGACATAATCCAATTACAAAAACTCGATAGAATAGATAAACCCATAAAAGCTGGATGGCGATACTCAGGAGTCCTGTTATCCATCCTTGAGTCGTTAATAAATTCTGAACTAAAGTTAATAAAATTAAGTTAAATCCCCTGCCAATTAGCTCTGGAATCAAGCATAATCCACACCAATAAGGAGCTAATATTGTTTCTTCTTCCAGAGCTTTATTCAGAGTAATTGTAAATTGTTTAAATTGCTGTTTAATTTTTTTTCTTACCCCATAGGATAAGCCATGACTCAATAAAATTGAGATCAAAATCACCCCCAGTTGAATTTGGACTGGAAACCGATCCAAAAAAATCAATAATTTAGTAATTTGATCAACAATAAATGTTAAATTGGGTTGATTAGACATATCGAATTTTATTTTAGGGTTGACTCAATTTCTGATTAACCGTTTCAACAATTTTCTGAGTGGCATCTTCAGGAGTAATACTTCCTGCTAACACTTGAGGATATAAACTATTGCCCTCTTTCACCCACATACGAGCCGATTTAACTTGGTCTAAAGGAATTGCGATCGCGGTTTTAGCTTGCTGGACTAATATCGCTTCTATTGGGAACAAACGACTATTAACATTGATATTTTTATGAGCCGGAATAAAAGAGCCTTGTAGTATTGTTAACCGCTTGCGAATCTGTTCTCGGTTTGTAAAAAATTGAGCTAATTGTAGGGATAACTTTTGTTGTTCAGGACTCGACATTCGATTAAACAAAATCACACGAGAATAGAGAAAAGGCCCTGCGGGATTGTTTCCTTCCCCTGGTAATAGGGCGACACCCAAGTTATCTTTCCCTAAAGCTTGGCTATAGTTTGCGAACTGGGAAGAATCACAAAAAACATAGGCTAATCGGTTATTAATAAACGCTTGTTCTAACTCCTCAATACTCTCGGTAAAAATCATATTAGGTTCATTTTGGGCAGTTTTTAGCCACTCTATCCATTTTGTCCAAATCTTTTGATCAAAAACAAAATTACCTTGAGCATCAAAGGATTTCCCCCCAAAAGCCTGCACCCCCCAAAAAGTGTTTATAAAGTTAGATAATATCCCCACCGAGTAACCCGTCTTTGCTTGTTCTAGAAGTTCCGTTAAGGTTTTAGGCGCCGACTTAACTTTCTTTTTGTTATAGCAAAGAGTTTGAGTCATCACCGAGGTGGGTATACCATACATTTTTCCTTGATAGCGAACATGACTAATCGCCGTAGGAAGATACCCAGAAAAGTCAAAGTCTTGAATCACCGGAATCAAATTATCCTGAATTAAACCCGGAATCACCCCAGAAGCAGTAAATAAAAAATCGGGCCCTAAACCTCGATTTGCCTGGACGCGGAATTGTTTCTCTAATTGCTCACTTGGAATATATTCACTAACAATCCTAACGTCAGGATAGATTCGCATATAATCCTTAAAGGACTCTTGCATCATTTCCTTGATTTGACCCTCAAAGGAATGCCAAACTAAAATCTGTCCCTGAATTGATTCTCCCTTCGACTCAGAAATTTTCTCTGAACCCTTGGGACTACAACCTGTCAGAAATATTAATACTAAGACAATTAACTGTAAAAAACGGTAACGCAATTAATTTTCCTACTCCCTAAACTAAATATTGAAACATTCTATAGCAATCAGCAACTTAGTCTCTACAACTTCTTTGTGTCTTTGTGTCTTTGTGGTTAAACCATCCCCAACCCTAACTATAAAATAAGCGATCGCCTTTTTCAATAAAAGCGATCACTTATTCTAAAAGAAACCCGGTTTCTGTCTATTTCAACATTCCAGAAACCGAAGCCACTTCCGGTTTAGCAATTCGAGGAGCCATAAACCCTTTCGCATACAAATCAGGATTGGCTTTGGCAACTTGAGCATAAGAATCCCGCATCTGACTATTGAGGGCAACGGTTTTGACATCATAAACCTTCGTCACCATCTTAGGATATAACCCAATCCCCACAATCAATACCAGGAAACTCGCAGCAATGAAGACCTCACGGGGTCTAGCATCACTAAAGGTGGCTTCTGTAGGTAACACGCAACTGGTTCCAAAACACACCGCCTCATCCTCACCGGAGTTTTGTGAACCTGTATCACCCAACATACAAGCCGGAGCTTCACCCGTTGCATAAAAGAGTTGACGCAGCATGGAGAGTAAATAAATCGGGGTGAGAATTAATCCCACAGCAGCCAGCGCCACAATCACCACTCGGAAGGTTGAGCTATACATATCGCTGGTGCTAATCCCAATAAACACCAACACTTCACTAGCAAAGCCACTCATCCCCGGTAATGCCATAGATGCCATCGCTCCGGCGGTAAACAGAGTGAAGACTCTAGGCATCGCCTTACCGATATAACCCATTTCATCCAAAGCCAGAGTATGGGTGCGGTCGTAGGTAACACCCGCCAGGAAGAACAGCACCGCCGAAATTAAACCGTGAGAGATCATTTGTAACAATGCTCCACTCACCCCAATATCGGTAAAAGAAGCAATTCCCAGTAACACAAATCCCATGTGAGACACCGAGGAATAGGCGAGGCGGCGCTTCATATTCGATTGGCCAAAGGAGTTTAAGCCCCCATAAACAATATTGACAACCCCTAAAATTGCCAGAATCGGTGCAAAGTAGATATGGGCATCGGATAGCATTTCCATATTCACCCGAATCAGACCATATCCCCCCATTTTTAATAACACCCCAGCCAGAATCATCGAAACTGGAGCCGAGGCTTCACCGTGAGCATCGGGGAGCCAAGTGTGTAGGGGGAAAACAGCCAGTTTCAAGCCAAAGGCTATTAATAACCCGGCATACATCAAGAGTTCTAGGGTGAGGGGATAATCCTTCAGACCCAGTTCCACCATATCGAAGGTTAAGGGGCCACCACCATAGAAAGCCATTGCTAAGGCAGCCACCAAGATAAATAAAGAAGCAGCGGCCGTATAGAGTAAAAATTTAGTCGCGGCGTAGCGACGTTTTGGCCCGCCCCAGATAGAAACTAATAGATACACTGGAATTAATTCCAGTTCCCAGACAATAAATAGAAGCAGCAAGTCTTGAGCAACGAACACCCCGATTTGAGCCGAATATAGCAACAACATCAGGAAGTAGAACAGACGCGGTTTTTGATCAACCTGCCAAGCTGCAAATATAGATAGAGTTGTGACTAATCCCGCTAGAAGTACCAAGGGAAGGGAAATCCCGTCTACGGAAACAGCCCAGTTTAAACCCAACTGAGGCGCCCAAGCAAACTTTTCCACCAGTTGGAAATTTGCACTGCTGGGGTCGTAATACTTCCAGAAGACATAGCACATTAATAATAAGTCCGCGATGCCTACACCTAGGGCATACCAGCGCAACTGTTTGCCATTTTGATCGGGCAGCACAGGAATTAGCACTGAAGCAAGGAGTGGAAATAGGACTATCGTGGTCAGCCAGGGAAATTGATCCGCCATCATGATAGTAAGAAAAAATACTCATCTGTGAATGATTGCATTGTACTAAACTTTGTAACGATTTGTATATGAATTTTTACGCGGGATAACAATTGACTAAAATCTATGTATATTTTTTTATCGATAGGGTTTAATCAATTGTTAAGATAAAATCCGATTACATTTGATAATTTCCCGCCTCAAAATCAAACCTGGTATAGATGTGAATTCTATTTAAAAACCCTACTTAACCTCTGTAGGGTGCGTAAGCGATCAGCGCACGCACCACCAACCCTAATTGTTGTATATTATTAAAATAGGGCTGTCTTATTTTGATCAGCAACTTCTGTGCTATCAGCAAATGTCATGGCTATCAACTCATGCTTTAATAAAAACTAACGATTAGGTGGTAACTCCAAAGCAATATTGCCTAATAACCCCTTGCGAAAATCATTTAACATTTGACGAGCAGTACGTTCGGTATCCCCTTTATGTCTATGTTCTGCTAACTCCTGTAAATAGATATCTCCACTAAGAGCCTTAAATTCTAATTGATAACGAGACGCTAACAAATGCTGTAAATTCAAATCTTGCAAGAACTCTATTAACGCCACAGCCACTTGTTGATTTTCATAGGCTGCTTCCCCAATATCCTCACAAATAGCTAATTTTAACGCATCCTCTTGTTTCTTAATTTGAGTCGGAATTACCCCCGGCGCATCCAATAATTCCAGAGTCTCAGAAATTCTCACCCATCTTAACTGACGAGTTACCCCCGCCCGTCTAGCACTGTCCACAATTCGCCGATTTAATAACCGATTAATTAATGCCGATTTTCCCACATTCGGAAACCCAATCACCACCGCCCGCACTGGACGGGGTAACATCCCGCGTGAGGCGCGTTTTTCATTGATTTGTACCCCTGCCAATTGGGCAGCCTTCGCCACCGCCTCCACTCCATTTCCCAACTGAGAATTTGTAAAATAAGCGGTTTCGCCCTGTTGCTGAAACCACTCTTCCCACTGTTTGCGAATATAAGAGGGAATCATATCCATGCGGTTAATCACCAGCACTTTTGTTTTACTCCCCACCCACTGCGGAACTTGAGGGTGATGGGTCGCCAGAGGAATACGAGCATCTCGCACCTCCATGATCACATCCACCCGCTTTAGTTGTTCCATGAGGGTGCGTTCTGCTTTAGCAATATGACCGGGATACCATTGGATAGACATAGGTTAAGAGTGGGGGGTCTGTTGACTGTTGACTGTGTACAACAGACGTGCCATGGCACGTCTCTACTGACTGTGTACAGACGTGCCATGGCGCGTCTCTACTGACTGTATCTCCCCCGACACCTGACACCCCATTAAGGAACAATCAGAACAGGACAGGGAGATAAATTAATCACGCGGTTGGTGACACTATCGGCGGCACCTTCTTCAGTAAGACCCGCCCCTCGACTACCCATGACGATTAAATCGGCATTGATTTCATCGGCAACATCACAAATCGTAAACGCGGGTTTTCCCTCTCGTTCTAGGGTTTGGGCCTCAATATCATCCTTAGAAAACAGGGCTTTAGCCTCTTCTAGTAAGTTCGCCACCGCTTCCGGGGACGTCATTTGTTCAGAATGGGGTTGAGGCTCTGGAACCTCTGCATCGGGTTCCACAACCGCCAGAACATACAGACTAGAGTGATAGGTTTTGACAAGATTTGTCACAATTAAGGCCGCTTCGTGGGCTTCACGGCTTTGGTCAACAGCAAATAAAATGGTTTTAAACATAATCGCGGATCTGATAAATTTACGCGCTCACATTTGAGAACATTGTCTGACAATGAACCCAATGAAACAATAGTAATACCATCATTCTTAACGGTAAAAGAGGGATGCAAAATATTCAACTAAGCTCAGTGAATATTTTTTTATCTTTTGCTCCGAGACACGGACTTCGGTAAAATGTTTACGGTGAACGATGGGGTGGTAGACTTCATGGGGTTGACAGACAGCATCAAACTGTCCAAAACCTGACCAATTCCACCTAAATTTAATCGGATTCAGACAAGAACACATCCTAGGAGGATAATCCTGTGTCCAAAAAAACTGTAGCAGATTTATCAGCATCCGACTTAGAAGGTAAACGGGTGTTAGTGCGGGTTGATTTTAATGTTCCTCTTGATAAGGGTTCAATTACCGATGATACACGGATTCGTGCGGCACTGCCGACGATCCAAGATTTAACCTCCAAAGGTGCTAAAGTTATTTTAACCAGCCACTTTGGTCGTCCTAAAGGGATAGACGACTCCCTGCGTTTAACCCCTGTGGCAGCCCGGTTATCGGAATTGTTAGGTAAACCTGTAATTAAATGTGACGATTGTATTGGGGATGAAGTCGCCCAAGCCGTTTCTCAAATGCAAAATGGGGATGTCACCGTATTAGAAAATGTCCGTTTCTATCCCGAAGAAGAAAAAAACGATCCTGAATTTGCTAAAAAATTAGCTTCTGTTGCCGATTTATATGTTAATGATGCTTTTGGAACTGCCCACCGTGCCCATGCTTCGACTGAAGGGGTAACGCATTATTTGCCTTCTGTGGCGGGTTATTTAATTGAAAAAGAACTCCAGTTTTTACAAGGTGCTATTGAAGAACCCCAACGCCCTTTAGCTGCCATTGTAGGCGGTTCTAAAGTGTCTTCTAAAATTGGTGTAATTGAAGCCCTTTTAGATAAATGCGATAAATTGCTGTTGGGCGGTGGAATGATTTTCACTTTCTATAAAGCTCGCGGTTTAAATGTGGGTAAATCTTTGGTGGAAGAAGATAAACTGGAATTAGCTCGTGCTTTAGAAGCAAAAGCCAAAGAGAAAGGCGTGACCTTCCTGTTACCGACCGATGTGATTGTTGCGGATAATTTTGCGCCCAATGCCAATGCTGAAACTGTTAGTATTAATGATATTCCTGATGGGTGGATGGGGTTAGATATTGGCCCGGATTCAATTAAAGTCTTCCAAGAAGCGTTAGCCGACTGTAAAACGGTGATTTGGAACGGCCCTATGGGGGTTTTTGAGTTTGAGAAATTCGCGGCTGGGACAAAAGCGATCGCTTTAACTTTAGCAGATTTAACCAAAACAGGCACGATTACCATTATCGGTGGGGGTGACTCCGTTGCGGCGGTTGAACAGTTGAATTTAGGCGAACAAATGAGCCATATTTCCACCGGAGGTGGCGCCAGTTTAGAACTGTTAGAAGGTAAAGTATTACCCGGAATTGCCGCGTTAAATGACAAGTAATTTTAGGATCATTTAATCCGAACTGTAGGGGAAATGGCGGTGTCATTCCCCTACTATTTTTTGTGATTCCAACCCTGACTATATTACAATATTGATGTGCAATAGCTTCTTTTCAGCATCAGTTATAGTTTCAGAAAAAAGATTTTGAGAACTGGGAAATTTATCGGTAAATTTTTTAAATGCTGTATTATAAAAACTACGCAAAATCAAAGACATGAAGGTAAGAGGTGTAATTGGAGAAGAAACAGGTATCCTACAGTTTTTGAATTGCCCTAGAGTTAAATGGCATTTAGGATGGTCTATTTCTTGATAATTTTTAGGATCATAATCAAGTCTAATGGGTACAGGTAAAATATTTTTAGCTATTATATCGGCATAAATTTCATCCATTTCATACATTTCAGATTCGTTTTGAAATGCCTCTAAGTTAGGGGATGGAAAAAACGCAAGACGATGTGAAATTAAACTAGAATTTTCATAAGTATAAAGAAATTGTATTAAAGCCCCATCAATCATTTTTATATTATAGTTTTTATTTTTATTTAGTTCGTTATATATTTCTGCATATTCAACATTTTTTAATGCTATGGAAATATCTTGCATACCCGAATATGCAATTTTATAAATGTTATTAGGAAATCGTACACATGAAGGAAAATTCTGCTCCTCTGATAAACCAGTTTCTATTAATTGTGTCGTTAAAGTTTCAATTTCTTTATAAATAACTTGAGAACTAATCATTGTTAATTAAAATATCTTTTAAAGTATCTAACATTTCTGGTGGCAAATCTTCTTTTTGAATCTCACCTCGCTGCAAATCTTCAATTATTTCTTGTAAACTATTTCTGGTTTTAGCTATTTTTTCACGTCCTTTGGTACTCATATCTCTATTAATCAAATTCATTTTTCTACGTTCTTCTTCAGAAGGATAGGTAAATTCAAGAGCAAAATTTTTATTCTTGACTCTGTTAAATTCATCTTCTAATCCCACCATTAAAGAACCATAACCTAAAACTCTTAACCACGCTTTACTTCTGGTCATTGCTGTAAATAAGATGTTTCTTTTTCTGGCAAGTTCTGAACCAGAATAGCATTCATGAGCATCTATGAAATAAATCATAGCAGCTTCATTGCCTTTAGCTCTGTTGATACTCGTAAAAGTAATAGCTTCTTCACTAAAGAATTCATCTGGTTGAGTGGTAACACCAGCTAAGTTAGAGTTTATACGCTTCTCAAAAAGTAAAGCTCTAATTTTCCCTACCGCCGTTTTAGTCGTTCGTGGGTTAGAATGAATAACCATTATATCATCATACTTTAACTCATCTTCCGTTATATTTTTTTCTATTTGCTCCACTAACCACGTAATTTGTTCTTCGTTAGTTCTGAAAGTTTTAAAAATTATTAAATCATCAATCGGTGAATGAGATTCTAAAAATTTTGGACTTGTATTGCTAGTCCTCGAAAGTTTTACAAACTGTCCATCTTCTAGCTTGCCCTCCTTAACTTCATAACCAATATCTCTCCATAATCCAGCATATTCAAACATTTGGATTAGCCCTTCAGTTCTGTAAATACCAAACCCTAAAGCATGAGCAGATGTTAAAATGGGGCGAGAGTTTCTATAACATTTTTCTAGTATAATATCTTGTTTGGGTTCTCCTTGGATATTCTGAAGTTGAACAAAGGGTTTACCATGAACATTTTTTCCAAAGATATCTTCTGGTGCTTCCATTGTTTTCTTATTAAGGCTTTGTAGCTCATCATAAGCATAGACTAATCGTTTCGGATTTTTCAAGATTTTATAGCAAAGCTGTAAAAAGTATTTAGAAAAATCTTGAGCTTCATCTATTAGTATTGCATCATAATACTGCTCAAAATTTTTTATTTTTATTAGAGCTTCATAACAAACAGCATCAAATTCTTGACCTGATTGATTTGTTATTATCATTCTTGCCGAACTGAAATCTCTATATTCAATATTATGTTTTTTACAAATTTCATAATAGATTCCTTCTATAGAAGGGCTACCCCAGGCATGAATAATTTTAACTTTATCCCAGTCTGGTTCTTCATTTATATGTTCAATAGTAAATGTATTAATTAATTGCTTAAACTGAGCTTTTAGAGAACGAGTATTAAAAGTGACTGCAATATTCCAATCAGGGTGTTTTGCATGAAGATAGGCAACTTTAAGAGCAAGAACTATCGTTTTACCTGAGCCAGCAAGACCTCTAATTCTCTGTACACCTTCAACAGTTTCAATAACAGCAGCACTTTGGTTTCTATCTAAGTTAGCGATAGAATCTTCCAATTTCTGAAGTTTTGCACCTTTAGAGTTTTCATTTTTAATATAAGTACGATTTTTCTTTTTCCGTATAGTTGTTATAGCTTGTATAACCGAGTTGAGTTTTTCAAAGTATTCTTGATTTTCCCAAATTTGAGAATTTAAGTATGTGTTAAGCTCTGACTCATTCAAAATGATTGGATAATCTTGATTTACACTATCAGGTTTACTACTTAAAGCTGGTGCAAAAGTAGTAACTCCAATTTCTACCATAAGCTTCCTTTTATGAGTAAGAGACTTATGTTGAAGTAGCTTTGCTTGAACTTTAGTAATACTCTCATCTTGAACTTCTTCTATATTTATGTTGATGTTATTACCTTCAATAATATTAAAAATTACAATACCGTGTTGTTTAGATACTAGGAGAGCATCAATTTGATAACCTCCCTCAGAAGTACCTATAATTGGGTATCCGAGATATAAAGTCCCATCAATATCGGATTTGTTTTCAAAGTATTCAGCCAATCTCTTGGATGAGACTGGTTTATCTACATCACCTCGAATAACGTTAACCATAAGATGTTTATGTATAAAGGTTGAAGGATATATCTATAGCAAGCCTAAATCATTTGTATCATGGCTAGGCTGACGGGGTAAGGGTTTGATCTGGATTTGATTAGTATAACTCAATTAGGCTTGCTATATATTATCCTTTGATGTAGCAAAGCGATGTAGAACCTTGAGAAACAATCATTACCCTACAGCAAGTTCTGTATACTGTCGCGCATGATAAGCTAGTACAATGTTTTAAGCTATATTTAATTTTAGATCTACAATAGTAAAGTCAACCTAAATTATAATATATAATATGAAAGCAACAGATATAAATATTAAACAAATTCCTATTGTTTTAGGACGAAAAGGAGAAATTACCATTCCCCAGGTTGTACAAGATTCCCTCAATATTAACGAGGGAGATAATCTGATATTACTGCAAATCGGAGATTTAATTGTACTGACACCTAAACAACCTCAAGTTCCTCAACTGATTGATCAGATCGCAACTCTGATGGAAAATGAAAATGTCAGTTTGACTGATTTATTAGCAGGTTTGGAAGCAGAGCGAGAAATGATTAATCAGGAGTAGCATTCTGGATGCGTAGGATATTTGCGGATACGAGTGTATTGATTGCGGGGTCTGGATCGAGAACAGGAGCTAGTCGTGCTGTACTGACAATGGCAGAAATTGGTCTGTTTAAGCTAGTAGTATCCGAGCAGGTTTTAAAGGAATGCGATCGCAATTTTCGCAAAAAATTACCTGCGGCTTTACCAATTTTTACGCAACTTTTGACTGCTATTAACCCAGAAATTCAACCTGACCCCTCACCAGAAGAATCAGCACGCTGGATAACGATTATTGAAGCTAAAGATACTCCCATTTTAGCATCGGCTGTTTTGGCAAATGTTGATCGTCTATTGAGCTTAAATACAAAAGATTTTACAGCCGAAGTTGCTATCGGGAGTGGTTTAATCATTCAAACTCCAGCCGAATTTATTAGAGAAATTCGAGAAATTGTAGAAAAGGGTTTATTAAAACCATAATTTAGCAAACAAAAGAAAGATAATCGAATATTCCTAATTTTAGGATTTTTTCAACTTCCTTAACCCTCTGTTCGTGGCACGTATTACCGCAGACGAATTCTTCTCTAATCAGTATAATACTGCTAAAGTTTGTCTGTTGATCAAATAACACCAACAAAGTTAATTGAACACTTCACTCGCCTGATGTTAAATCCCGCGAGTGAAGATGTTCATCCTGTAGACGTTTATAACTCCCAGACTTGTTCAGTGAGTTTCATGATTGACTTTTTCTTCCTCCACCCGACTCAGCATAGCTTCCTGGAGATGGTGATCATGCAAACGGTCTTGAACCAATAACTCCCGTGCGTGTTCCTGAGTTTGTTCCATCGCGTTTTCTTCTTCCCCGACACGGTTTCGCATAGTTTCCTGTAAGTGTTCTTGGTGTTGACGATCTTGAACCAATAGTTCCCGTGCTTTGTCTTGCATACTCATGGTTAGATTCTCCTAGTCCTGTTAAGTATTTCTCTATCTAAAATTTTTACATAATTTTAGTAAAATGTATCGTAAGTAACAGAAATTTTGAGAAACTTAATATTTTAGATCTTGATTGATTTCTTAATAATTTTTTTCGATCTATCTATTGAGAATCCTTTTCAGTTAAGTTATACTGACAACCATTGGCTCCAGGATAACATCAAAGCCATTATCCCTAAGCTTCTCCCTCGTTGTTATTGAAAATAGATTTCATTTGATTGTTAACCTTTATTTACAACAAAATCATGTGTAAATCCCAGAAAAACCATACAGAATTCAACCTGACGGGAACTATCCAAACCGTTTGGAGCAAAGATGGAAAGCCTAAAGCCATGACTCTGCTGACTTCTTTAGGATTATTGTTAATTAAACTTTCCAAACAAGCCAGAACCCTAGGGATTTCTGATTTAGCTCCCGGTCATCAGGTACAAGTGATCGGTCAGAAAAGACAAGATTTGAAAACCGGAGCGATTAAATTAAAGGCTGATCGGGTGCTTTCGACTTCCCAAGCGATATCAACTCTAAACTCATCCTCGATAACTGCCCTCGAACCTCCACAAAACCCTGCGGTTAAACCTGCAAAAATCTTAGTTTGTCAAAAATCCGCTTGTCGTAAACGGGGAGGTGATGATGTTTGGGAGGTATTGCAACAAGAATTAGCTCAACGGGGGCTTAAAGATCAAGTCACGATTCAAACAACAGGTTGTCTGAAAAGATGTAAATCTGGCCCTCATCTGGTGATGTTACCCGATAAAACCCGTTATAGCAAAGTTGAAGCCAAAAAAATTTCCGCGTTGATTGAGCAACATTTGTGAACATAAGAATAAATAATAGATTCAGGACTATTTGTTTTGAATTTTAAAAGAATCCGAGAAAAATCGGATTTTTTATTGAAAATAGTTGGCAACTACTTGACGAAACCATCGGGGTTTGAGGTATACTAGAAAAACCTCAGCCAAGGGGTTATTGTGACTATAGGCAAAAATAAGAGTCGAAACCCTTAAAAATCGTTGAAGATTGAGAAGATTTAATCGGTTTATCGCTACTGCGACGCACGAGTTTTTTGAAGAAAAAGTCAAGCCCCAGGTCAGGGTATTGACAAAATTGATAATTTATGTATAGACCCAAAAATTGACTTTGACTCAAAATTAAAAATTGGGTTGCTTGCGTGTCCCAAGTGGTGAGATGATTGAGATGCGGTCTAAGGGTAATTCCAGAGCGACTTATGGCATAGAATCACTTGTTGAGATTCTGACCAGAAGCGCTCACGCACTCACTAAAGTTTACAGATAACAATAATTATGGCTTCACTTGAAGAACTTTGCATAAATTCGATTCGCTTCCTGGCCATTGATGCCGTAGAAAAGGCAAAATCCGGCCACCCTGGATTACCGATGGGTGCTGCGCCGATGGCATTTGTGCTGTGGGATCGGTTTATGCGGTTCAATCCCAAAAATCCTAAATGGTATAACCGCGATCGCTTCGTACTCTCCGCAGGTCATGGCTCCATGTTGCAGTATGCCCTGCTGTATCTGATGGGATACGATAGCGTTTCCTTAGACGATATCAAAAACTTCCGTCAGTGGGGTTCTAAGACTCCTGGCCACCCGGAAAACTTTGTCACAGCCGGGGTAGAAGTCACCACTGGCCCCTTGGGTCAGGGAATTGCCAATGGGGTTGGGTTAGCAATGGCCGAAGCCCATGACGCGGCGACCTTCAATAAACCCGATGCCAACTTGGTAGACCATTATACCTATGTGATCTTAGGGGATGGTTGCAATATGGAAGGCGTTTCGGGTGAAGCGTGTTCCTTAGCCGGACACCTGGGACTGGGTAAATTAATTGCCCTCTACGACGATAACCATATTTCCATTGATGGAAATACCGAGATTTCCTTTACTGAAGATGTCAGCAAACGGTTTGAAGCATACAACTGGCACGTTCAGCACGTTGAAAACGGCAACACTGATTTAGATGGAATTGCGGCTGCCATTGCCAAAGCCAAGGAAGTCACCGATAAACCCTCTTTCATTAAAGTCACCACGACCATTGGCTATGGTTCTCCTAACAAACAAAACACGGCTGGAGTTCACGGAGCCGCTTTAGGGGGAGATGAAGTAGCAGCGACCCGGAAAAATCTGGGTTGGGGCTTTGAACCTTTTGTCGTTCCCGATGATGCCTTAGCTCATTTCCGTAAAGCCGTTGAACGCGGGGCGAATTTGGAAGCCGAGTGGAATCAAGTTTGGGAAACCTACAAAACCAAATATTCCCAAGAAGCCGCAGAATTTGAACGCCGGATCACGGGTAAACTCCCCGAAGGTTGGGAAAAAGCCCTCCCAACCTTTACCCCGGAAGAAAAAGGCAAAGCCACCCGTCAATATTCCGAAGGATGTCTGAATGCCTTAGCTCCCGCTATCCCCGAATTAATTGGAGGTTCAGCCGACTTAACCCACTCCAACTTAACGGAAATGAAGGGCTTCGGCAATTTCCAAAAAGGACAATATCAAAACCGTAACCTGCGTTTCGGTGTCCGAGAACACGGAATGGGTGCAATTTGTAATGGAATTGGTCTGCATTACTCTGGGTTAATTCCCTATTGCGCGACGTTCTTAGTGTTTGCGGACTATATGCGGGCGGCCATTCGTTTATCCGCCTTATCAGAAATCGGGGTGATCTATGTGATGACCCACGACTCCATCGCCCTTGGGGAAGATGGCCCTACCCACCAACCTGTAGAAACCATTGCCTCCCTGCGGGCTATTCCTGACCTGTTGGTGATGCGTCCGGCTGATGGAAACGAAACCTCTGGGGCCTATAAAGTCGCCGTTGAAAATCGTAACCGTCCCACATTGATCGCCTTAACTCGCCAAGCGTTACCGAACTTAAAAGGTAGTTCTATTGATGTGGTCAGCAAAGGAGCTTATGTTCTGTCTGACTCGGAAGGAACTCCCGATTTAATTCTGATCGCAACGGGAAGCGAAGTGTCTCTGTGTGTGGAAGCCGCCGAAAAATTAACAGCCGAAGGCAAGAAAGTTCGGGTGGTTTCTATGCCCTGTTGGGAACTATTTGAAGAACAAGATGCGGCTTACAAAGAATCTGTGTTACCGAAAGCTGTAACCAAACGGTTAGCGGTAGAAGCTGCCAGCAGTTTCGGTTGGCAACGTTATATTGGCGATCAAGGCGACATGATCAGTATTGATCGCTTTGGTGCTTCTGCTCCCGGTAACGTGTTGATGGAGAAATTTGGTTTCACCCTGGATAATGTTTTAGCCAAAGCTAAAGCGTTATGAGGCTAAACCTTAATATTAATTAGATTAACTGAGGTGGGCTAGACCCACCTTTTTCACTTTTGAGAATTTCTGTTAAACATCAACAGGATCTTAATTTTTTGCAGGTTGACTCAGAAGTTGAGTATAAAGATCGCTTAATTTTAAGGCGACACCTTGCCAACTAAATTGAGTTTCTACTTGTTTTCTTCCGGCTTCTCCAAGTTGTTTTGCCCAGTCAGGATCAGATAAAATTCGATCAATAGCTTCAGTAAAAGCTAGATCATCTTTGGGCGGACATAATAAGCCGGTTACTTCAGGAATTACAGTGAATTTTAATCCTCCTACATTAGCAGCAATTACGGGAGTATAACTAGCCATAGATTCAATAGCGACTAAACCAAAGGGTTCATAATGACTCGGAATCACACAAACATCCGCCGCTCGATAATATAAAGGCAGGTCTTCGTCTAATATTCGGCCTGTAAATTGGGTAATAGGATTTAACCCTAATTCATAGACAATTTTCTCAATGCGATCGCGTTCTAATCCATCACTACAACCCGGACGAGAGCCCCCGCCAATAATTAATTTTAACTCAGGAGAATGACGAAATTTAGAATCAGCGATCGCTCGAACTAAAGTTTCAATCCCTTTTCTAGGATCAAATCGACCAATATAAAATACAATTTTTTCCTGGGGATTTAACCCCAACTTTTCTCTAGCCTCTGCCTTAGAAATTCGACCCAATTGATCAATATTAGTCCCACAGGGAATAATATCAATTTTTCCAATTGGCGAAACTAATTCTCTTAAAAACTGTTGTTCTTGAGGACTGGTAGCAACAACTCGTTCTGCGGTTTCTAAACAGAGTTTATCAACATTTAATCGAGTTTGAGCAATTTTAGGAATATCAGAAACGGCTTGATATTTAATAATTCCTAACGAATGATAGGTATGGACTTGTCGCAAAAGTTGACGTTTTTTTAATTCCAATCCCACCCAACCCGATAACCAATAATTGGTATGAATTAACTCATATTGTATCCCGGTTTCTGCTTGAAATTGTTGGAATTTTTCCACAAACTCCACTAAATAGGGAAACCCTTGATCTCTAGGAACAAATTCTTCTGGGCCAGCAATTAACCGAATTGTGCGACAATTAGGGCTATGGTGAACAATCAGGGGTTGATCAGGATGACTTCTGCGAGTGAACATATCCACTGGCCATCCCAAATCGGCTAAGGCTTTCCCCACCTGACGGACATAAACATTTTGTCCTCCGGCTTCCTCCTGTCCGATGGCAATGTCGGGATCGCCATGAATCGAGATTAATGCTATAGGTGTTTGGCGTTGAAATGTCATAGGGAGGAAATTAGACTTACATCAAGATGGAGAAGGGGTTACAACCCCCATTACACCAAAGCGGGGGGAATTTTTAGGGGAATAGAGATAAAAAAAACGGCGAGTTCTGCCGCTGAACTGAAAAAATCAGTCAAAATCCCTATATCATTTTATCACAAACTGTGCTGTCCAATAACAATAAGCCTAACTAATCATAAAATAGATTAAATTTTGATTGACCAACAATGACTTATTTTTTTATTGGGGGTTGTCCTCGTTCAGGAACAACGCTAGTCCAAAGTATTTTATGTTCTGATCCGGCTACCAATCCTTTAATTGGTGAAGTCGGATATCTTTATCATTTAGTTGAAGCTTATCATTCAGCAAAACTTGATTTTGAAAGCCAAGGACGCTATTTTTTCAATGACTTCATTGACTTAAAACAATTCAGTACCTCCTTAGTTCAATCTTTTTTAAATCAACTTCAAAAGCACTATACTGATGCCACTGATCTCGTACTTAAACACCCCGTTCTGAGTCGGTTTTTCCCCGATGTTTATGAATTATTA
Source organism: Planktothrix serta PCC 8927 (assembly GCF_900010725.2). Lineage (NCBI taxonomy): Bacteria > Bacillati > Cyanobacteriota > Cyanophyceae > Oscillatoriales > Microcoleaceae > Planktothrix > Planktothrix serta. The sequence goes on from NZ_LR734880.1 coordinate 170,040, forward strand.
GAAGAAAATGTTAAATTTATTGTTGTTATTCGTGATCCACGAGATACAATTTCTTCACTGATTCAAGTGGGAGAACGAATGAAGCAACAAGGCAATAAACGCCATTTAACCTCCTTATTTACTCAAAGAAATATGGCTGAATATCTCAAATTTTATCAATCGATTTATGCGCCAGCCTGGAATTTTAAATCTGATGATTTTCAAAGCAAAACCTGTTATATTAAATATGAATATCTGGTTTGTGATCCCAATTCTGCCTTACAAGATCTAAGAAATTTCACAGGACTAAATCTAACCCCATCGGATGTTGAGAAAGTTTGGAAGCGGAATTTAGTAGAACATTCCCAACTCCAAGATGCTGCCCAACCCTTTTACTCCGACCTCTATGGTCAACCCATTTCCCAGACCCGAATTCAAAAATATCAGCAGGTACTCAATGCGGATGAAATTGACTTTATTGAACATCAAGGATTAGAAATATTTAAACTTTTTGGATATCCCCTCTCTTTTGATTAAATCCTATACTAAACTTGGTATACTAGAGAATCATATTTTCTCCTGCTCCCGTTTACGGTTGTATTTTTTGGATGAACTTAAGACAAATTTTCCCCTTTTTTACACCCCCTGTGACTCATTGGTCAACGGAAGCTCGATGGTTACACTGGATAACGTTTCTCTGGTTATTTGTGGGTTTAATTGTCATGTTCTCGGCTTCCTATCCCATTGCTTATGCAGAACAGGGAGATGGATTATATTATTTTAAACGTCAATTAATTTGGACAGTCGTAGGATTAGTCGGATTTAGTTTTATTGTTCAATCTTCACTAAAATTTTGGTTAAAAATTGCCCAATGGGGGGTTTTAATTATTCTAGGATTATTATTTCTCACCTTAGTTCCAGGGTTAGGAACAACGATTAATGGCGCAACGCGCTGGATTTCTATCGGGCCAATTCCCATTCAGCCTTCAGAATTAATGAAGCCTTTTTTAGTCTTACAAAGTGCACGTTTTTTTGGCAATTGGTATCGTTTAAATTTGCAAATTCGGTTTATTTGGTTGGGAATTTTTACAACCATATTGTTATCTATTTTATTGCAACCCAACTTAAGTACCACTGCTCTCTGTGGCATGACTCTTTGGTTAGTCGCGTTAGCCGCAGGACTGCCTTTTTCTTATTTAGGAGGAACCGCTTTAGGAGGGATACTTTTAGCCACCTTAAGTATTACGATTAAAGAATATCAAAGACGAAGAATTTTATCCTTTTTAAATCCTTGGTCTGATCCGATGGGAGATGGATATCAGTTAGTGCAAAGTCTTTTAGCAGTGGGTTCGGGGGGTTTTTGGGGAACGGGGTTAGGATTATCTCACCAAAAATTATATTATTTACCTATTCAATACAGTGATTTTATTTTCTCGGTTTATGCAGAAGAATTTGGCTTTATTGGAGGGATATTATTATTATTATTATTAACGATTTATGGAACTCTAGCTCTACGAGTCGCCCTCAACGCACGACAAATTGAACATCAATTAGTTGCTATTGGGGTGATGGTCGTCATGGTAGGACAATCTCTATTAAATATTGGGGTAGCAACGGGTGCTTTACCCACCACAGGTTTACCTTTACCCTTATTTAGTTATGGGGGAAGTTCAATGATTGCCAGTTTAGCTTTAGCTGGGTTATTAATTCGAGTAGCCAGAGAAGAAAATCAAGCGGAGGTGATTTCTTTAGGAGATCATCGTTCAAATCAAAATCGAAATCGTAGAACTGAGCGATCGCCCAAGCGTTAAACAATTCTATCGATTTCAGTTAAGAACAGGGGATAAAACCTAAACCAGGGTTGAGCGAAACAGAGGACTGAGACTGAATCGCAATTGTAATCATAAATGTTGAAGTGTGTCACATTCCTATTCAGAAAAACTTAAAATTCCCTGTTTTCCATCGAGATGAACAACCCTTCCAACGGGTAAAATCGCATTAGATCCCTCATGACCAAAGGGCAAATTAGACACAATAGGAATTCCTAAATCTCCTAAGCGATCGCGTAACACTTCTTCTAGGGTAAAACTGTTAGAATTCCCTTCCGCTTCACACCGACTAAATCGTCCTAATGCAATTCCTCGAACCCCTTTGAATGCACCCACCATGCGCCAGTGGGTTAACATTCGATCTAAACGATAGGGTTCTTCATTAACATCTTCTAAGGCGATTATAGAATCCGTTAAATCAGGCTGATAAGCTGTTCCTAATAAATGAGTTGCAACGGTTAAATTAGCAGGAAATAATCGACCCAAAACAGAACCTCCGCCCCAACCTTCCCCTTGTAATTCTTCAAAAAACCCCGTTTCTATTCCATCAAATAACCGTTGAATTGACCAATCTGGTTCACTGGCTAAGGTGGTTACAACCGGGCCGTGGATGCCGATAATTTGCGGGGAATTAGAAAAAGCCCATAATAATCCAGTAATATCAGAAAATCCGATTAAAAATTTAGGAACTGGAGAAATTTGAGCGATATTTTTCCACTTCCAACCTTCTAATAATCGAGTTGATCCAAACCCTCCTCTGGCGCATAAAATCCCGCGACAAGTTTCATCTGTTAGCGCTTCTATTAATTGTTGTCGTCGGTTTTCATCGCTTCCCGCTAGATATCCATTAACTTGATCAAAACCCGATGTGAATTCAAGATTATAACCGTGCGATCGCCAAATTTTAACCCCAGCTTCAAACCGCTCCCATTCTCTTAATGCTCCACTGGGTGCGATAACTCTTAATTTATCCCCTGGTTTTAATCCTTGAAAATTGATCATCATTGATTCGCTTTTTGTGAAGATAATAGCCCTGAAGGGCTTACTACGAAATAACTTGAAAGAACCATTGTTCAATGCGATCGCCTAAAGCCTCTAAAGAATATTCCCTTTCCGCCTGTTGACGACACGCTAAACGGTCAATTTGATCGATCTTTTGAATCGCATTCACTAACTGATTAATATTATCAGGTTCCACTAACCAACCTGTTACCCCATCTCGAATAATTTCTGTCGGCCCTCCTCGACGATAGGAAATCACCGGAACACCACAAGCTAAAGCTTCAATAGCCACATTTCCAAAGGCTTCTATCCAGCGATGAGTCATCACTAAAGCCCGACATTGACGCAACTGTTCTTGAAGTTTATCCGTTGATAAAAAGCCTAAATATTCAATAGGAGCTTGGGAATTATTTTGAATAATTTTTTGCCAGTAGTCTTGATCTTGAATTTTACCCATAATCAATAATGGAATTCCCGTTCTAGCTGAAGCAATAACAGCATCTTCTAACCCTTTTTCTGGGGAAATTCTACCCACCCAAGCCAATTGATTTTTCGGTTGTTTACAGAAATGATATTCAGATAATTTAAGGGCACTACTTAAACAAAAATAACCTCCTTTCAAACCAAAAGTTTCCGCTTGAGTTTGCGTATAAAAAGCAATAGAACCCGGACACTGTTTGATCGTATTTTGAACAGCCTGATCCATCACATCAGTTAAAGAACTCATACTGACTAAATGGATTAATTTACCTTTAAAAAAAGGGGTTAAAAATAAAGGCAACCAATCATAAGCAAAATTGACAATAATATCATATTGATCAGCAACTTTTATAGCATAATTCCATAGATTTGTCAAGACAGAATTATTCGATAAAATTACTGGATCATCACGGTTTTGGGTTTGGGCTAAGGTTTGTAATATCCCCGGAATTTCTACTATTGAAAAAGATTCTAATTCCGAGGTTTCAGGAGCAACAATTGTAATTTTATAACCTCTTTGTCGCAAAATCGTTGCAATATTCAATACTGTTAATTCTACACCTCCTCCTAACCCAGATCCCAAAGGCCCAACGGGAGTAGATACTAATAATAATTTTAAAGGTTTGTTCATGAATTTGAGCAAAAACAGGAGAAATATAGCAGGGAATAGGGAATGAGTTTCAGAATTTTGTAGAGACGAGCCATGGCGCGTCTCTACAACTGTAAAGCGATCACATTTTTTTGTTTAAAATAACAAACCTTTTGTCTATTAACTCTCAAATTATTGTTTTTTGAGCAAATCAACCGCTTCTTGTAATAACCGGATAGCCTGTTCTATTTTAGTCAATATTTCTGCTTGGCTAACAGGTTTGGGTGTTGGTGTTGGTGTTGGTTTGGGTGTAGTTACACCTCCTAATTCATTGACATACCGCAATAAATCTTGATCTCGTCGTAACCATCCATCTAAGAAAATATCTTGACTGGGGTTAGATTTTACCCGTTGATAACGATAGTCAATTCGACCTTGACAATAGCGTTGGGCGGTTTGTAAATTATTAGCTTTTTCTAAAGCGATTTTTGATTTCGGGCCGAAATTTCCATCAACGGTTAACCCGCCAATGGCTTCTTGTAAAAATTCCAAACTACCTTTAACACTAAAATTAACAGCCGTATCAAAATGCGCTACTGCTAAGGGTAACACCATCGAATCTGCTAAACAAGGTTTCCAAAATTGTTCATAATAAACCTCTTCTACTTCCGGTTGGGTAATTTGTAAGACCGACTTAGAAGCTAATTTTTTCCGCAGCAAATAGGTATCATAGGTGGGTTGAGAAATACCATAATTCACTGTCCCCGCTAAATCTCTGGGGTCGCCAACGCCAGCTTCCCATTTTAAGGTAAATTTTAACGCAGTTTTAAAGGCTTCAGGATATTCAGGCATAGTTTTAGTTTAGGGTGAAGTTAGATATTGATAAACCGTGTTGAAATCAATTTCTGGCTGAGACGGAAAATTTAGCGTCTCCACTCAGGATTTAGCTATTAATTTAACCTGTTTTAACAGATTTATGCTTTGAGCCGCAAATTGATTTCACGGCTCAATTCTACTGAACTCAACAACAAATGGTAGGGGCGGGGTAACCCCAATTAGTGTCAACTTAACGCTAGAAGTAGGCGCTCAAACCCGAATTCAGGCGCTATCTGATTCCCAGTCAATGATCCCCCCTAACCCCCCTTAACAAGCAGGGCTGTTTCAAAGTCGGGGGGAAAAGAGTAAAGAAAGAGCGATCGCTACCTGATAAAATCAAGAGCGGTCGCTTATTTTTGTAAAAAATAAAGATGCTAAAAACTTTAATAGAAAAACTGAAAAAAGTCAAGGATTACCGGAAAGCCCAGGGAACAAGGCATCCGATATGGCTAGTATTATTAATAGTCATTTTGGGGCTAATGTCGAAAAAATTAGGGTACAGAGAACTGGAAAATTTTGCGAAAATCAATCAACAAGAACTGAGTCAAGTTTTAAAAATCAAGCTAGAAAAACTACCATCATATTAGTCAAAGAACAGGATGTGTATTAAACCTGAAAAAGTTGGAGAACAAAAAAGAATCAGAAATCAGCCAAGCCCAAAAGATAGTAAGGGATTGCCAGTTAAAAGGAAAGGTAATAACCTTTGATGCGTTGCACTGTAATCAAAAAACTGCTGCCCTAGTCATTGAGAGCGGGAATGATTATATAATGGCTTTAAAGAAAAATCAAAAAAAGTTATATGAGCAAGTTGAAGCGGTAATAAAATGTGAAAATCCTTTGAGTGTAGATGTGACTCATGAACACAGCCATGGCAGAAAAGTGACTCGAAAAGTTTCAATTTATCAAGTGGATAGCAACTTTTTTCAGCAAGCCCTAAATAAATAGATGTAAGTTCTCTATACGAAAGCTTTAGAGAAGTTTTTGTTATTCACAAATCAGAAAAATTATCCCCTGAGCAAAACTCCAGACAATTCAGTTAGAATTGCTCAGTTTTTTCGCCTCATTCCTAAAAATTGGGGAGTCAATTTGACTCCCCAATTTTTGAAAATGAAACAGCCCTGCGAGAAACCGGGTTTCTGCGTTAACCTTTGCTACTAACAGAAAAATAACTTAAGAAACCCGGTTTCTGACCCCCCAGAGTGTATCCCCCCTAACAGGTAACGATAAATGACCACCACCACCAACACGAAACGCCAAATGGGGGTTCAAAACCCCCCAACCTGTTGTTGATGGATAAACGTTAAAACAGGTAATAAATTATCTAATAATTTAATAATTTTATCTTCTGAAAATGCCCCCGTTTGAGACAATTCTTGGTTTAAGTTTTGTCCTTCAATATATTCTTGAACGAGATATTGACGGTTATCTTGACTAAAATAGGCGAATAATTCAGGAATTTGTTGATGTTTGCCTAACTGTTCTAATTGTATCGCTTCTCGTTTAAATAGTTCCTCAGCTTTTTGTTGATTATTCGTCCCTTGCGCTTGGGGAAAAAACTGTTTAATCACACAATAGGGTTGAGAGGGTTTATCTTCATCAACTGCTTGAAACGTTCTGCCAAACCCCCCTTGTCCTAATATTTTTAACCCTCGATATCGTTCCCGTAACAATAACTTAGATCCACATTTTTGACAAAAATTTGTGGTTTTCGGGTTAGGATGGAGGCAATCAGGGTTAACACATTGACTCATAGTTTAGCCTGGGAATTATGAGATGTTAACTGAATCATAGCAGTAAATCGTTCAGCTTGTACACACCTCCGAGAAACCGGGTTTCTGCCTTAACCTTTGCTATTAACAGAAAGATGGGATAAGAAACCCGGTTTCTGACCCCCACCAGCACCTCCGAGAAACTACAAAAAAAATCAATAAGGTGGGCATAGTCCACCCTACAATTATCGAAAATCTTAACACTAAAAACCCCAAACCCACCCTCACTTCAACAACAGATCAGTACATGGTAATAAGCATTAACATTACCCGTTACTCTTGTAACAATACTGGGCGTAACTTGTTAGGGCGTCGAACCCATTGACATTGCCCCTTGTCACCATAATTCGCGTTCAGGCGAAGTGTTTCCAACTTAACCCAGTGGACGGGTTATACTCGCTTCTGTTGTTTTAGCTACCTGCTAGTGTTCAGTTTTCTATTAAATCAGTTTGCCAATTCAAGGCTTGAATTTGAGCATCCAGTTCTCGATAATTTCTCGATAAATTATCAACTTGTCGCTGAATTGCTGCAATATCAATGGTACTGACAAATCGCACCTCAGAACGACTATATCGATCTTGTCGAATGGCTGCTTCTTCCACTAAATTTGCAGTGGTGTTCCGCTTCAATATTAATACATCTCGTTCTGCTAAGGCATCTGCTAAAGTTTCTCCTTGAAAGGGAGTTGTTGAGTTAGTGCGATTAATTCGTTTAATCAAGATTACCAATTCAGCCGTAACTGATTCTAATTCAGCTAATAAGTCTGCCGGATTTTCCGCAGGTTCTTCCCCTTCCTGCACTTTAACAACTCTCGACAAACGTTGTCTTAATTGGGCTATTTTTTTCTGACAATCCGCTCGTAAAATTAAGGCTTCAGCTAATTTCAAACAACATCACCTCCATCCCGCCTGCAATTTAATATTTTTTATTTCTGATTAATATACTACATAAATAATACATAGTTGTCAAGGGGGATGGAAAAAATTTTTGCTCCAGTCATTTCTGAGAATAGCTTGACAAATCTCTATAATTGTGCAGAGATGGGATTAATAGCAAATCCCAACCTTTAAAGCCTATGCAATATAACACTTTCAGCCTAACAATTAATGGTGAAACGGTTGTGATTCAAGACCTTTCCCCTACCCTGACGTTATTGGAATATTTGCGACGGAGTGGACGGGTCGGGACGAAGGAGGGTTGTGGGGATGGGGACTGTGGAGCTTGTACAGTGGCGGTTGTGGGTCAGGGGGCGGACGGAAAACCCCAATATCTGGCGATGAACAGTTGTTTAATTCCCTTAGCGACGATGGCGGGACGGGAGATGCTCACCGTTGAAGGGGTTGGGAAAGAGACTCTGCACCCAGTACAGGCGGCGATGGTGAGTTTGGGCGGTTCTCAATGTGGCTATTGCACTCCCGGCTTTATTATGAGTTTATTTACTGCGTACTACAACAATCAAGTTGATGATGAATCAATAGAAGGGAATTTATGTCGATGTACGGGTTATTTACCGCTTTGTCGTGTTGCAGAAACTGTTAATCATGCTCATGCTTCTGATCAATTTAGTCAGCGTTTACAACAAATTAATCTACAACTTAATTCTATTCATTATATTACCCCTTGTCAACAGTTTTATCGTCCGCTTCAACTTTCTGAGGTTTTAGAACTTTTACAACAGTATCCTCAAGCTAAATTAGTAGCAGGTGCTACGGATTTAGGCTTAGAAATGAGTCATCATCGTCAAGAATTTCCGATTTTAATTTCTTTAGAATCTGTTACCGAACTTCAAGAACTTAAACAAACTTCAAATGATGTAGAAATTGGGGCGGCAATTTCCTTGAGTTATATTGAAGAACAATTAAAGGGAATATTCCCCAGTTTAGATGAAATGTTATCTCTGTTTGCGGCGCGACAAATTCGCAACCGGGCTACCATTGGAGGTAATATTGCCACAGCGTCTCCCATTGGAGATTTAGCACCTGTTTTATTAGCTTTAGATGCTCAACTACGGTTAGTAAGTTTAGCCGGAGAACGCATTATTTCTATTGCTGATTTTTTTAAAGGCTATCGTCAAACGGAATTGCAACCCCAGGAATTGATTGTTTCTATTATTATTCCTAAAACTATTACTGTTAATGCTATCCGTCGTTTTAGCCAATCTTATAAAGTCGGAAAACGGGGAACTGATGATATTAGTATTGTGTCCGCAGCTTTTACCCTTGATTTAGATACAAATAATACCATTATTCATGCTAGACTCGCCTATGGTGGAGTAGCAGCAATTCCAATTCGAGCGATTAATATTGAAACAATGTTAATCGGAAAACCTTGGAATATAGAGACAATTCAACAGGCAAAATTGATATTAAAAGAAACCTTTAACCCCTTAAGTGATTTAAGAGGAAGTGCAGATTATCGCAAACGATTAGTTGCTAATTTATTTGAGAAATTCTTCATTGAATTTTCTCTTTCCCCTCGTCTCCCCTCGTTTCTAGGTTTTACCTAGAAATACTAAAAGGTGGCTCTGCCACCTGTAGAGGCGGAGCCTCTAATCAAGTATTCCCAGGCGGGAGCCTGGGAACAAGAGTTAAAATTAAGGATAAATATATGAACAATAATTCTAAATCTAAACCTCATGAAAGTGCCGTTGGTCATGTCACTGGAAAAGCGATTTATACCGATGACCAAAGACTCCCAAGTGGAATATTATATTTATGGCCCGTTTTATCTCCCTATGGGAAGGCAAGAATATTAAAAATTGATTATTCAAATCTAAATAATATTCCAGGGGTTGTTACTCTATTAACGGCTGATGATATCCCTGGAATTAATAACACGGGAACAATTAAACATGATGAGGTTTTATTACCCATTGATGAAATTAACTATTGGGGTCAACCTGTGGTTTGGGTCGTTGCAGAAACAGAAATAGCTGCCGAAAATGGGGCAAAAATGATCAAAATTGACTACGAACCCTTAACGCCTATTTTAACCATTCAAGATGCGATTAAAAATAATAGTGTTCACGGCGATAAAAATATTATGCGTCGGGGAAACCCCACAACTGCTTTACAAAAATCTGACTTTATTTTAACAGGAAATATTAAAATTCAAGGTCAAGATCATTTTTATTTAGAAACTCAAGTTACTTGGGTTATTCCTAATGTTGAAGGCAATTATCAAGTCTATTCTTCTACTCAACATCCGAGCGAAACTCAAGCAATTATTTCCGAAGTTTTAGCAATTCCCAGAAATCAAATTGTTGTCACTTGTTTAAGAATGGGAGGCGGGTTTGGAGGGAAAGAAACCCAAGCTAACCCCACCGCAGCTATTGCCGCTTTAGCCGCTCAAAAAACCGGATATCCGACTAGAATTCGACTCAAACGAGATCAAGATATGATTATAACGGGAAAACGACATCCTTTTTTAGGTCAATATCAAGTCGGATTTAACCAAAATGGTCAACTTTTAGCCTTAGATATTGATTTATATTCCGATGGGGGTTGGAGTGCGGATTTATCCTTCCCCATTCTACAACGAGCCATGTTTCATATTGATAATTGTTATTATATTCCTAATTTAGAAGTTCGGGGTCAAGTCGTCAAAACGAATAAAGTTTCTAATACGGCTTTTCGGGGGTTTGGGGGGCCACAAGGAATGGTAATAATAGAAGAAATTATAGATAGAATTGCCCGAAAATTAGGTTTACCTGCTGAAGTTGTTCGAGAACGGAATTTTTATCACGGAGAAGGAGAAACTAATACCACCCATTATGGTCAAGAAATTTTTGATCATCGCATATTTCAAGTTTGGGAAGAAGTTAAAATAAAATCTAATTTTGAACAGCGAAAACTAGAAATTGAACAATTTAATCAAAATCATAATTATCAAAAACGAGGGTTAGCAATCACTCCCGTTAAGTTTGGCATTTCCTTTACTAAAACTGAATATAATCAAGCGGGTGCTTTAATTTTAATCTACCTCGATGGCAGTATTCAACTCAATCATGGCGGGACAGAAATGGGTCAAGGTTTACAAACCAAAATATTACAAGTTGCTTCACAAGCATTAGGAGTTAATATTGAACGATTTAGAATCATGCCTACCAGTACCGATAAAGTTCCTAATACTTCAGCCACGGCGGCTTCTAGTGGTTCAGATTTGAATGGTCAAGCGGTTAAAAATGCCTGTGAAATCTTGAAAAAACGATTAGCAGAAGTCGCTGCAAAATTGTTAAATTTGTATGAACCGGAAGAGTTAGTCTTTGAGGAAGATTGGATTTATTGTAAAAATTACCCAAGTCATAAAATAGCTTTTAATGAAGTGGTTAAACAAGCTTATAATCAACGAGTAAGTTTATCCACAACGGGCTATTATCGGACTCCTAATATTTATTATGATCCGAAAATAGGTAAGGGTAGACCTTTTTATTATTATGCTTACGGGGCGGCTGTGAGTGAAGTCGAAATAGATGGATTTACAGGAACATTTAAACTGCGTCAAGTGGATATTGTTCATGATGTAGGAGAATCCTTAAATCCGTTAATTGATATCGGACAAATACAAGGAGGTTTTGTACAGGGAATGGGATGGTTAACAATGGAAGAATTAGTCTGGGATGAACAAGGAAGATTGAAAACTTTTGCACCTAGTACCTATAAAATTCCAACGATTAAAGAAATCCCTAAAAATTTTAATGTTCATTTATTACAAAAAGCGGCACAGGATGGGGTGATTTATGGGAGTAAAGCCGTAGGAGAACCTCCTTTTATGTTAGCAATATCAGTGCGAGAAGCGATTAAAGAAGCGATCGCAGCCTTTGGTAAAACGGATTCTATTTTCTTAGCCTCTCCAGCCACACCAGAAGCAATTTTAAACGCCATTGAACAGGTACAATTAAAGTCTGTTAACCCCTGGGAACATTTACCTGTTTAGCAGGTTATCCCTCTCGGTTTTCGATCAGATATCCTGTTCATCACTCGCCTTTCTAACTCCATGATTATTCAATTTTATCAACAACTTCTTCAAGTTTTAAAGGAAGGGGATGCGGTAGTTGCAACCGTCACCCGTGTTAGAGGTTCAGTTCCGAGAGAAATCGGTGCAAAAATGATTATTTGTGCCGAGGGTCGAACTTTTGATACCATTGGAGGAGGGTTAGGAGAAGCGCAAGTTATTCAGCAAGCAATAGAAGTTTTAGAAACTGGACAAAAACAATGTGTTGAAATTGATTTATCGGGTACACCTGAACGCGAAACTCAGGGAGTTTGTGGGGGTTTAATGCAGGTTTTATTAGAACGATGGTCTGGGGAAAAAGCGATCGCCCTTACTGACCAAATTTTAAATTATTTGCAAGCTGGAAAATCGATGATCTTAGTGACTTCTTTTGATACAACTTCTCCTTATTTACTGGCTTATGAGCATCCCATTTCCACCTCTGATCAAACGTTTATCGAAACCTTACAACCCCCACCCACTCTATTAATTATTGGGGCGGGTCATATCGGAGAAAAATTAGCTAAAATTGCTGATTTTATGGGTTTTAAAATTGTGATTCAAGATTCTCGTCCTGAACTCACTCAGCCCGAACGATTTCCCCCCAATTCTATCATTTTCAATCAAAGTATTACAACTGTTTTAGAACAATTAACCTGTCATAATAACTTATATATTGCCTTAGTAACACGGGGACATATTTATGATATTGAAGCGTTAAAATGTATTTTAAATTGGAATTTAGCTTATCAATACATTGGGATGATTGGTAGTAAAAAGCGGATAAAATTGGTTTACCAACACTTACAAGAATCTGGTGTTTCTCTGTATCAACTCGAACAAATTCAAGCTCCCATCGGATTAGAAATTGGGGCATTAACTCCCGAAGAAATTGCCATTAGTATTGGTGCAGAATTAATTAAAGTTTACCGAAAACAACCGAAAAATCCGGTTTGATCTCCCCTAACCCTCCTTTTTTAAGGGGATTTAGAGAGATCAAAATAGAAGTTTGAGCCTGAACTTGAGATCAAAAAGAATAATTAGGCTCCCAAATATTGCTCTAAATCTTCAGAACCTCCGATTAATTTCCCATCAATAAAAACTTGAGGAACGGTTGTGGCTCCCGCCACCGCTTGTAACGTTTTAGTTGTAATTCCTTTTCCTAAAACAATCTCCTCAAAATCAATTTCTCGCTCTTTTAATAAAGCTTTGGCACGGGCACAATAGGGACAACCTACTTTGGTAAATAGGGAGACAAAAGAGGATTTAACCGCACTAGGATTAATATATTTGAGCATCGTTTCTGCATCAGAAACTTCAAAAGGATCACCCGGAACATCCGGTTCAATAAACATTTTTTCAATCACGCCATCTTTGACTAACATCGAATAACGCCATGACCGTTTGCCAAATCCTAAATCGGCTTTATCTACTAACATTCCCATCTGTTCAGTAAATTCTCCATTTCCATCAGGAATCAGAGTGATATTTTCAGCTTCTTGATCTTTTGCCCATTCATTCATCACAAAAGCATCATTCACAGAAATACAAATAATCTCATCGACTCCATTTTCTTTAAATACTTTCGCTAAATCGTTATAACCCGGAACATGACTACTAGAACAGGTGGGGGTAAATGCACCTGGTAACTCAAAGACAATTACTGTTTTTCCTGAAAATAAATCATTAGTTGTGACATCAACCCATTCATTATTTTTCCGAGTTCTAAATGTTACTTGAGGAACCCGTTGACCTTCACGATTTTCTAGCATTGGTTATACTCCTTCTATTTAAAGTCAAGTTAAGACTAATCAATACAACAGGATAAAATTAGAGATTAAGTCTAGTCTCTAATTTCTGGCAATACTAACGGCTGTGAGTTCGGCTTCTCGACAGTGTACAGAATTTTCGAGAACCACGATGCTTCCACCGTTTTGTTCTGCCATAAACTCGAATATTTCAAATCCGAATCGACNTCCCGGTTTCCTACTTGATATTACTCGGTTTTTTTACCTCAATTTTGTCAAATGAAACAGCCCTGCCCGCGCGCGGGGGGCAGGAGGGATGGGGATTTAGGAGGACTAATCCCGTTTGGCAATTAAAGGAGAGGTTGTCAGATGAGCAACGGTTTTGGTTTTCACCAATACGTTTTTAAACATCGCAGTATGGGTAATTGCATCACTTGATAAGGTAAATAACGGATTCGATAAAATACCCGATAACGAAGTCGCCACCAATGTTAAGACTAACCCGACTTGTAGAGGGCGCATTCCGGGTAAATTCCATTGAATTGCCGGATAATTTTTTACCACATCAGACATTTCTTGAGGTTCTTTTACCACCATCATTTTCACGACCCGAATGTAGTAATAAATCGAGATCACACTGGTGACTAAACCCAATAAAACTAAGGCGTATAAACCCGCTTGCCAACCTGCCCAAAATAGGTAAATTTTGCCAAAAAATCCGGCTAACGGAGGAATACCGCCCAAGGATAATAGACAAATACTTAAACACAGGGTTAATAGGGGATCTTTTTGATACAATCCGCTATATTCACTAATTTGATCCGTTCCCGTTCTGAGGGAGAATAGAATCACACAAATGAACCCGCCCAAGTTCATAAATAGATAAATCAACAGGTAAAAAACCATGCTGGAATATCCCGCTTCTGTTCCGGCAATTAACCCAATCATCACAAACCCGGCTTGGGCAATGGATGAATAGGCTAACATCCGTTTCATGCTGGTTTGAGCTAGAGCTACCACGTTCCCTAAAATCATACTTAGGAGCGCTAAAGCCATGAACACAAACCGCCATTCATCAGCAACGGAGGGAAAAGCGTTAATCAGTAAACGAATGGCTAGGGCAAATCCGGCGGTTTTGGAACCAACGGACAAAAATGCTACAACGGGAGTCGGTGAACCTTCGTAAACGTCCGGTGTCCATTGGTGAAAAGGAACAGCAGAAATTTTAAAAGAAATTCCAGCAATTACGAAAACTAAGGCAATGATAACGCCTAATGATTCACCATTGGATGTGGCTAAAACGTTGGCAATTTCTGTTAAATTGGTTTTGCCACCCGACAGTCCATATAATAAGGATAAACCATAGAGAAATACGGCAGAACTGGCGGCTCCAATTAATAGATATTTCAACGCGGCTTCATTAGAACGGGGGTCACGTTTGGTATATCCTGTTAATAGATAAGAGGAGATACTTAGGGTTTCCAAAGCAACAAAAATTGTGACTAATTCATTCGCCCCAGATAGGAACATTGCCCCTAATGTTGCGGTTAATAAAATGGCGATAAATTCTGCTAAGGCCGTTCCTGTCTGTTCAACGTAGCGAATAGACATTAAAATTGTCACGGCCGAAGACAGGGCAATAATTCCCCGAAACACGATACTGAGATCATCGCCATTGAAACTGCCTAAAAAGGCGATGGTATTGGTCGTATCCCATTGAGTGTACAACACCCCGATCGAGATGAGTAAACCTGCGATCGCAGCATAAGGCGTCCATTGGGAAGATTGACTCCTCCCGACAATCAAATCACCCACTAACACCACCAGGAGGGTGATAATTACGATCCCCTCTGGCCAAATTATCCCAGCATTCAACTGAGCTACAAGAGTCGAAAAATCCATAGTCTAACCTAAATGGATGATACCGTTTACAATCAATTGGGTCTTGAGATGTATTTTCAACTCCCAATTCCCAATCATTTGACCACTTCTTAACATATATCATCGTGAGATGATTCTGGAAACAGTAGGGGGTAACGACCTGATTACCGAGCAATCGGGGCTAGACAGGAGAATCCCACGCGGTTCACCCGTGGGAGTGTCAACATAAATTTAAGCAGAATAAAGATTGAATATCAAAACAAAATTTGACTCAAAAACCCGGTTTATGATTTCTCTACCCTGGAGTTTTAATATTTTCTGCAAATCCAAAGTTAAGAGTCGGCGGTTCTAAATTAGGAATCATCACATCAATCCCAGGGGGTAGAGGCGGTAATTTGGGAATTCCCGTTTCTGCATCTGTGGTTTTTTCTGCTAATTTAGCAATAAACTCCGATGAGGGAACTTCTGCCACCTTCATCGTATTTAATAATTGAGCCAGCCCCACTTGAATATCATTTCCGGGGTCAATCGCCACCCAACCTTGACTGGTTAACTTCCGTAGTTCAAAGTGTAAATGGGGCCCCGTTGACACCCCCGTACTCCCGACCCGTCCAATCACATCGCCCTGTTTAACGGTTTCTCCCGGTTTCACAAACAGTTCGGATAAGTGACCATAGAGAGTTTCTTGGGATTTTTCCGAGTGATTGAGCACAACGGCCATCCCATAACCCCCTAACCAATCCGCAATGGACACTTGACCCGAATAGGACGCCACAACAGGAGTCCCTTCATCCGCACCTAAATCAATCCCCGTGTGAAAACGGCCATAACCGAGAACGGGATGCTGTCGCCAACCAAACAACGAAGTTATCGGCGCGGGAATACTCAAGGGGAACAGAACGCTAGTATCGCCATTTCCGCGCACAGATGCTGGGCGTTGGGTGCGATTATAATAGGCTAGACCGGAATTGCTCATACTGCTGACCGCAATCGGGCCAACTTGAATCGGACTAAACCCGCTAACGGCCACTTCTCCAGCGTATGACCCGCCATAACCATAATCAACGGGTTCAGGTTGCCAAGAAGAGGTATAACTTTCTTCTGAACTCCCCCCAAAGGCTGGTTCAGAATTGGCAACAAACCCATTAGAGTCAGAGGCGATCGTTCCTGGATTGATTAAGGGGTTAGGAATCGAGTTATTACTATTACCAATATAGGGAGTATTACCAATATAGGGAGTATTGCCAATATAGGGAACTTGATTACCTTCGGCTTGATAGATTTCAGAAGGATAGACAGGGGAGCATAAATCTCCGGCTGCTTGTCCTAACTGTAAAGCCGCTTCACATCCGGTTGAACGTTCTGAAAACACCACCGTCGAGGGAGCTTCATACCCTTCTGTTGCGCCAACTTGGTAATCCGTTGGATCAATATAAGCATTCGCCGGAGAATCTGCTGCGGGGGGGATGTCCGGTAAAACGATTTCTTGTTCAGGTGGTGGAACAATATTCGGAATTTCTGACTCCGAGGGTTCAGGATAATATTCCGTTTCAGGATTATAGGCGGGTTCAGAATAACTGGGCTCAGGTTCTATAAAGTTATCTGTAACAGGTGCAGGGTCGCTATAGTAGGTTTCAGGTTCAACCTGGGGTTCAGGATCAGGAATAATAACAGGATCACTATATTCTGTAGGGGTTTGAGTGGAATAAGCCTCTTCTGGGTCACTGGGTAGGGAAGAATCAACCGCTTCCACAGGTTCACCCTCGACAGGTATCGAAAATTCGTCTGTAGCAATTACACGGCTAGTCAATAGCACCAAACCGGTCAGACAACCTAAACCCAAGAGAGTATACCGTCCTGACCAGGAGTGCAAATGCCCTGGTCGGGTTTTGGGGGATGAATATTTTTTAGGGGGGTAACTGGGTTCCGTCATGTTCCTCACACAACCAATGATGATCTAACAGTTCAACTGTAGCCGACACTTATTGTACCGGGCTTGAGGTCAATTTCTTGAGAAAACCCGATTTCAGTCTTAGGGTACAGACCGACTCGCAGGTTTCCCTGTTCCGAAATTCCTATAATTACACCTTTTTGCTCGGCTATGGAGATCGGTTTCCCCATACAAGTTAATAGTTGGGTATAGTCCGTTAAAACTTTGTTAATATTAGCACTAGATAATTGTTGAATGCCTAAGTCTAATCCCTGCAAGACTAATGCTGCTAAAAATTCTAGGGATTGAATCGGCGGCGGTGTCACAGAATTAGCAAAAAAGGTTTGTAAATTAATCCCGATTTCAGGAACGGGATTACTCCAATTTAAACCAACACCGATCACGGCTTGAGTAATATGATGTTGAGAAATTTTGGTTTCGGTGAGAATTCCCCCCAGTTTGCGCTGATTTAAGATTAAATCATTCGGCCATTTGAGTTGAACTGGACAACCGCGATCGCTTAATATTGTCGCTATACCCCAGGCAGAACATAAGCTTAATTGGGCTTGTTGACTCACGCAAAGATTGAGATCGACAATTTTTGATAAAAATAACCCCCCCTGATTCGACTGCCATTGTCGCCCCCATTGTCCCCGTCCGGCTGTTTGTTGTCCAGCAATCACAACGGTTCCTGAAGGTTCACCTTGTTCTAACAATTCCCAAGCAGTTTGATTCGTAGAAATTAAAGTATCAAAATAATGAATAGTTGGGAGTAGAGACGTTTCCTGGCGCGTCTCCATGAGGGTTTGTAAGGATGATTGTAAACGGGATAAATTTAGGGTCACAACAAATTGTTTAATCTATATAGCAATCCTATTTGAGTTGTGTTGAAAATTCTTGATTAAAAGGGAACAGGGAACAGGGAACAGGGAACAGGGAACAGGGAACAGGGATAATACTTCTGGCTGTTTCATATCAGTTGTGAATTATTACAACCTATTTGGGATTGCTATAGCAATCCTATATGATTTATGAAAAAATTCTGTAGGGGTGGCGTCCCTCCCAACCCTCTTTGCGCCTGGGTTGGGTCTCCCAACCCCTACGATAAAATGTTACAACCTATTTAGGATTGCTATATTCGTAATTCGTAATTCGTAATTCGTAATTCGTAATTCGTAATTCGTAATTCGTAATTCGTAGGGGTTGGGTCTCCCAACCCCTACGATAAAATATTACAACCTATTTAGGACTGCTATAGCAGTTTTTGGTTTTGTCAGCTAGGGGGAATTTTTGCAGGAAACACACTCGTCATCAAGACACTAAGAAATCAGTTAAAATCAAGAAAGTTTTTAGTTGCAACAGTTCCTAATTATAATTTTATGCACACTTGGTACTGGCAAAGTTGGGATGGATTACCGTATTTAACCTGTAGTTTGCTTAAAGATTGGCAACATGGCTTTTTTACTCGTTCCTTTAGTCCTCGAACTCCAACAGATTTAGTCAATGTTTTACAACCTGCAATTCCCGTATATCGAGTTAAACAAGTGCATGGAAATGTAGTGTTAAAAACGGGAACTGTAAATCCTATAGATCATTTAACATCTGAAGAAATACCTTTAATAGAAGCGGATGGTTTATTTGCAGAAAATTCTTCAGAAGCGGTTTGGGTCGCTACGGCTGATTGTGTTCCGGTATTAATTGCGGATGCTCAAACGGGGAAAGTAGCGGCGGTTCATGCGGGATGGCGAGGAACGGCTGCTAAAATTGTTCCTGAAGCGATCGCACATTTCCAAGCGGTCGGTAGTCAACTCGAAGATCTGCGAGTAGCATTAGGCCCAGCTATTTCAGGACAAGTTTATCAAGTGTCCTTAGATGTCGCCACACAGTTAGCCCAAAGCTTGATTTCTAACACTGAAACCGAAACATCAACAGAGATATTAGAACAAATTTATCAACTGCCAAATTCCCCGTTATTTCCTGATTCTGAACCTAACAAAGTCCGTTTAGATGTGCGTCGCTTCAATAGTTTACAACTCGAACAATTAGGCATTATACCCGACCAAGTAGCGATCGCACCCTATTGTACCTATCAAGACCCCAACGCCTTTTTCTCCTACCGTCGAGACAACTTGAAAAAAGTTCAATGGTCAGGAATTGTTAGTAATTAGGGTGTTAACTGTTGACTGTTGACTGTTGACGGGCGAGGAGACCCAAAGCGTGTCAACTTAAGCCGAAAACCCGTGATTACAGCCGAGATTAGATCCCCCTAAATCCCCCTTAAAAAGGGGGACTTTGATCTCCTGTTCCCCCGCTTGTTAAGGGGGGTTAGGGGGGATCATTGACTGGGAATCAGATAGCGCGTGAATTCGGGTTTGAGCGCCTACTTTTAGCCTTAAGTTGACACTCCTTGGAGGAGGGACACAAGCCCCTACTTCCCCTGTCTCCCCCGCTCTCCTACTCCCCTTGTCCACTAGCAAATCAGTGGTTAATATTAGAGATATGAGGGGAAGTCTCTGAACAGAGCAACGCTTTGGATAGAGATTGAGTTAAGCTTACAGTTAATAAAACGGTGTAAATATAAAGTCCGATGAGCGAGCAAAGTCCCTATGAACAGCTTGGGGTTACCGTTGATGCTTCCTTTGATGAAATTCAGGAAGCCCGGGATCGCCTAAAACAACAATATAGTGGTGAGCGTAAGCTGCTGGAATCGATTGAAGCAGCTTATGATGCCATTTTGATGGATCGGCTAAAACTGCGGCAAGAGGGCAAAATTAAAGTCCCGGAAAGGATTCGTTTTCCTGAACGAGCGACCCCAACCCCCCCGCCTGGTGTTCAACCTCCAGTCAACCAAAAGCCCAATTGGTTACAACAACTGCTGGATACTCCCAGCCGTGCTGATCTTTTGTGGCCATCGGGAATCTATGCGACGTTAGGGGGTTTAAGTCTATATCCGGGTTCACCGGAATCCATTTTAACCCTGACTCTCGCCTTGGGAGTTGGCTCTTGCTTGTATTTTCTAAACCGGAAAGAAAATAAATTTGGTCGAGCCGTTTTACTCACGGTGGTGGGTTTAATTACGGGATTATTGTTAGGGAGTTTACTAAGTCCAATTGCTGGAACAGCTTTTGCTGTTGAACGGTTTATTTCTTTAATCACTTTTACTGTTTTGTGGATCGTGAGTTGCTTTCTACGTTAATTCAAACGAGGTTAAATTCTGATCAAATCCCACTGCTAATTTCTATAAAAAATAGGGCTATTTCTATGTTTTGAAATAGCCCTATTTTTTATAAGAGGGAACAGGGAACAGGGAACAGGGAACAGGGAATAGGGAATAGGGAATAGGGAATAGGAAGAACAAGACTTAAGCTTATAGGTTGGCTGAATCAGTCTAGGTTCTAACTGTTCTGGTAACTGTTATAAAACCCTGCAATTTTTGAACCTTGAATTAAGCGATCGCAGCCATTTTAACATCATTATTGGCTAACAATTCTTGCAGTTCATCCGCATCTACCGTCTCTTTATCAATTAACAAATCCGCTAATTGATTCAAAACATGGCGGTTTTCAACTAACACTTGTTTTGCCCGTTTATAGGCTTCATCCACCAGTTGACGGACTTCTCCATCAATAGTAGAAGCAGTTTCTTCAGAAAAATCCCGTTCTGACATAATATCCCGTCCCAGGAAAATATTCCCCTGCTGACGACCTAACGCTACTGGGCCAAGGCGATCGCTCATCCCATAACGAGTAATCATTTGACGGGCCACACGAGTTACCTGTTGTAAATCATTAGAAGCGCCTGTTGTAACTTCTTCTTCCCCGAAGATAATCTCTTCAGCCACCCGACCGCCCAAGGCGACGGCCATTTGATTTTGCAAATAAGAACGGCTGAATAAACCGGAGTCCATGCGTTCTTCACTGGGCATGAACCAGGTTAAACCCCCAGCCCGACCGCGAGGAATAATGCTAATTTTCTGTACGGGGTCATAGTCTGGCATTAACGCCCCAACTAAAGCGTGACCCGCTTCGTGATAAGCCACCAGGGTTTTGCGTTTTTCGCTCATCACCCGATCTTTCTTCTCAGGGCCAGCTAATACCCGGTCAATGGCATCATTAACTTCATCCATTGAAATTTCTGTCAAGTTGCGACGGGCGGCTAAAATAGCGGCTTCGTTCAACAAGTTGGACAAGTCCGCTCCGGTAAACCCAGGCGTCCGACGGGCAATTTTGTCCAAGTCCACATCTTTAGCCAAGGTTTTACCCCGTGCATGAACTCGGAGAATTTCTGAACGGCCGTTATAGTCGGGACGGTCAACAACCACTTGACGGTCAAACCGACCCGGACGCATTAAGGCGGAGTCTAAGACATCGGGGCGGTTGGTCGCAGCAATAATAATAATGCCTGTATTGCCTTCAAACCCGTCCATTTCCGTTAATAACTGGTTGAGGGTTTGTTCGCGTTCATCGTTACCGCCTCCTAAACCAGCCCCCCGTTGACGTCCTACCGCGTCAATTTCATCGATAAATACGATACAAGGTGCATTGGCTTTCGCTTGTTCAAACAGGTCACGAACCCGGGATGCACCGACCCCGACGAACATTTCCACAAATTCTGAACCGGAAATACTGAAGAAAGGAACTCCGGCTTCACCCGCAACCGCTTTGGCTAATAGGGTTTTCCCTGTTCCTGGGGGGCCAACTAATAACACCCCTTTGGGAATTTTCGCACCGACGGCGGTGAAGCGGTCGGCATTTTTCAGGAAGTCTACCACTTCGCTGAGTTCCAGTTTGGCTTGTTCAATACCCGCCACATCCCCGAAAGTAACTTGGGTTTGCGGCTCCATCTGGACTCTAGCTTTGGACTTGCCAAAGTTCATCGCTTGACTACCAGGGCCATTCTGAGCGCGGCGCAGTAAGAAGAATAAGCCAACTAAGAGTAAAACGGGGAAAAATAGGCTGCTGAGGGCTTTGAACCAAAAACCCTCATCATTTTGGGGTAAAACCGAAATATCAACATTATTTTGAGTCAGGATATCGATCAGCGCCGGATCGTTGGGGAGGTTGACTAAGACTTTACTCCCATCTTGAGCCGTAACTAAGGCTCTGGAGCGATCGGAACTGAGGCTGACCCGTTCAACTTTATTATTCTTGACTTCTTGAATAAAGGTACTATACTTCCAGCTTTCCCGCGTTTGGGGCTGTTTGTCAAAAAAGGCGGTTGCTAATGCTAAGACTACAATGGCAAGCAGGGCGTATAACCCCGCATTTCTCCAGCGTTTATTCACCGAGGTCTATCCTCCTACTGTTGCTGCGAGTCCACAGGACTCTGGTATCGTTCTGTTATTGTTACTAATCTTAACGTATTTTTCATCAAGACTGGGTAGGGTGTCGTTGATCATCTAAATTGGTTAAGGATAAAGCGATTGATCTCCCCGCATCGGTGTCAACGACCGCCGAAAACCCCTGTTGTATCCTAGATTAGATCCCCCTAAATCCCCCTTAACAAGGGGGACTTTGATCCCGCCTATCCCCCTTTTTAAGCCAGGTAGGCGGGATAGTTCCCCCCTTTTTAAGGGGGGTTAGGGGGGATCGACCCTTAGAGAAGATTTCAGTTTTCTACGCTACTTTTAGCCTGAAGTTGACACGAATGATCGCCCCGGCACTCGCGCACAGTAATATAGTAAAAGATTTTTCACTCCGTTCTGTTTAAGGTCAAATTGTTGTGCAAGTTGAACGTCAACCGAAAGTTAAGCAAAATTCCCTGTGTAAAATTTGTAGTTCCTTATCTCCCTATTTTGCTGAAGCTACAATTTTAAATGCCTATTCTATTGATTATTTTAAATGTTCGGTTTGTGGATTTGTGCAAACTGAAGATCCTTATTGGTTAGATATAGCTTATTCTAATCCTATTGCCATCAGTGATGTGGGATTAGTAGCCCGGAATTTTAAATTTTCTCAAATTACTCAACAGTTAATTTTATCGGGTTTTCATCCCCAAGGAAAATTTTTAGACTATGGTTGTGGTTATGGTTTATTTGTGCGTCTGATGCGAGATTCGGGGCTAAATTTTTATGGCTATGATAAATATTGTCAAAATATATTTTATCAGGGATTTGAAGGAAATGAACAAGAAACTTATGATTTAGTCACGGCTTTTGAGGTTTTTGAACACTTTGTTAATCCCCTGGAGGAAATTCAAAGCTTATTAAAGTTCTCTAAAAATTTGTTATTCAGTACCCAACTGCTTCCGGCTAATCATCCGAAACCCGATGAATGGTGGTATTATGCCCTCCATGAAGGTCAACATATTTCGCTCTATACCTATCAATCTTTAGTAAAAATTGCTGAAAAGTTTAAGTTGAATTTATATTCCGATGGCAGTAATTTACATCTATTAACGGAAATAAAACTATCAGAATCTGCTTGGAAAAAAGTAGTGTCTATAGAATCTCCTCCTCATCCTCTACCCTCATTAATTGAGCAGGATTTTTTAAGAGCAATAGCAACTCGAAAAAACAGTGATCACCAACCTGTAGAAACAAAAATAATGTCTAATCAAAAGTTAATTAAAGTTGTCATTGATGGCGTATTTTTCCAAATTCAAAACACCGGAATTGCTAGAGTTTGGAAATCCTTACTAGAAGAATGGTCTAAAGGGGATTTTGCTCAACAGATTATTGTGTTAGATCGAGCCGGAACAGCCCCGAAAATTGCCGGAATTCAATATCACAAAACTCCTGTTTATGATTATAATAAAGTTGATCAAGATCGTCAACTCTTGCAAACAATTTGTGATCAAGAAAATGCAGATATCTTTATTTCTACTTATTATACAACTTCCCTAACAACACCTTCCGTTTTTATGGGATATGACATGATACCCGAACAATTAGGACTGGATTTAAAAACTCCCATGTGGAGAGAAAAACATTATGGAATTGAACACGCATCCGCTTATATCACAATTTCTAAAAATACGGCTCAGGATTTAGTTCAGTTTTTCCCGAAGATTCAACCCGATAAAATAACGGTCGCTCATTGTGGAGTTCCTTCAGGATTTTCACCCGCAAAAATAGAAGAAATTCAACAGTTTAAAGAAAAATATGGCATCAATAAACCCTATTTTATTTTAGTCGGTCAACGCTTAGGTGCAGGAGGTTATAAAAATAATTTATTATTCTTTAAAGCCTTAGCTGAACTCAAAAATAACCGAGATTTTGAAATTATTTGTGTGGGGGGAGAACCAACTTTAGAAGCAGAATTTTATCCCTATATTCAAGGGTTGAAAATTCATTTATTGGAATTGAGTGATCAAGAATTAAGACAAGGTTATTCGGGTGCAACAGCCTTAGTGTATCCTTCTAAATATGAAGGATTTGGAATGCCTATTATTGAAGCAATGGCTTGCGGTTGTCCGGTAATTACCTGTCGCAAAGGTTCAATTCCAGAAATTGCAGAAACAGCAGCCTATTATGTGGATGACGAGCAGGTTTTAGCAATGCTTCAAGCTTTAGAACAAATTCAAAAAACAGAAGTTCGTCAACCTTTAATTCAAGCGGGTTTAGCACAAGCTTCTCAATATTCTTGGTCAAAAATGGCTGCAATTGTTCAAAATACTTTAATCCAAACCGTGCAAAACTTAAAAACACAAAAACAACAGCTTGATTTTCAAGATTTTACCTATTCTAAACGTAGCCATTTTAATCAGTTTCAACCCTTTGGATCTTATACCAAAATTCATCCTGATGCCTGTGACCTGAAAGTTTATCAAGATTTATTAGTCTATAATTTTATTACGAAAAATTTACCCAAGGGTGCAAAACTGTTGGAAATTGGCGGGGGGAATTCCAGAGTATTGCAGGCTTTAAAACAGGATTATGAATGTTGGAATTTAGACAAATTTGAAGGCATCGGTAATGGCCCGAATCAAATTAGAAATGCGGAGAATTACCGAATTATTTTAGACTATATTGGCAACTTTAACTCGGAACTTCCTACTCAATATTTTGATTGTGTTTTTAGTATTTCCACCCTAGAACATATTGCTGAAAATGAAACAACCTTTGAGCAAATTACTCAAGATATTGATCGGCTTTTAAAACCTGATGGCTTTTCTTTGCATTGTTTTGATGTTTTAGTGAAAGAAGCAGAAGTTTGGACAAATCAATTTTTACCCTATTTATTTAAACACCAAAAAACCTTAAATTCAATGATTCCACTTTCAGAGATTAAATTTGATCCTGATTTATATGGAATGTCAGAAACAGCTTATCGTCAATTTTGGCAACCCATTACCCAAAAATCCTATCAAGAATTTGGTCTACCAATTTCCTATAATATTCTCTGGCAAAAATCACCCGTTAAGATCACATCTGTATCCCCTCAACTTTTAGTTTCTTCATGTTTACCCAAAATTTCTATTATTACCCCTTCCTTCAACCAAGCTGAATTTTTAGAAGCTTGTATTGATTCGATTTTAAATCAAAATTATCCCAACTTAGAATACATAATTATGGATGGGGGAAGTACCGATAATTCAGTTAATATTATCAAAAAATATGAAAAGTATTTAACTTATTGGCAAAGTCAACCCGATGGCGGTCATTATGCGGGGGTAAATGCGGGATTTCAAAAAACAACAGGTGAGATTATGGGATGGTTAAATTCAGATGATCAATATCATCCTGACGCTTTTTATAAAATTGCGGCGACATTTCAACACCATAAACAGGTGGAATGGCTAATGGGAATTCCGACGGAATGGGATCGAAAAGGTAAACGCATTCCTCGTCAAGTTCCGATTCCAAAATGGACAAGAAAATTATTATTAGAAAAACAGGGAGTTATACAAAATCAAGAATTACAGTATCTTTGGATTCAACAGGAAAGTACATTTTGGACGCGATCGCTTTGGGAAAAAGCAGGTTCTTATTTACAAAAAAATTGGCAATTAGCCGCAGATTTTGAACTCTGGTTAAGATTTTCTCGCTATGCACAATTACATTTAGTCAAAACATTTATAGGCGGATTTCGGACGTATGAAGGTCAACGATCCCAAACTTATCGACAACAATATTTTCAAGAAGTTGAACAAATTATCCAAGAGGAATTAGAACAAATTCTGGTTGATCAATCCTCCTCCGAACAACTATCTCCTCCAGCGATAACTTTAGATGAAACTCATGTTTTAGCTTTAAAAGAACAAGGATTAACTGAAAATAAAATCAAAGTTTCTGCGATTGTTTCTACCTATAATTCAGCAGCAATTATTGGGGGACGGTTAGAAAATTTAGTGAATCAAACCCTATTTAAAACTGGGGAATTAGAAATTATTGTTGTTGATTCGGGTTCTGAGGAAAATGAAGGTGATATTGTTTTAGCGTTTAAACAGCAATATCCTGACTCTATTATTTATATTAGAACTGAAGAACGAGAACCGATTTATCAAGCTTGGAATCGAGGAATTGCGATCGCACGGGGTGAATATATTACCAATCAAAATACTGATGATCGACTAAAATTAAACGCTTTAGAACAGTTAGCAACCTATTTAGATGAACATCCAGAAGTCATATTAGTACATGGTGATCAACAACCTGTATCACCGGGAGAAAGAATTAATCTTGAAGATTTAAAGGGTAAACCGCACTGGAACTGGTCAGGATTTTCCCGCTTAAAATTATTATTTTTAGCACAGGTTGGTTCTCAACCCATGTGGCGAAAATCTCTACATAATGACTATGGATTATTTGATCAAACCTTAAAAGTTCGAGGAGATCAAGATTTTTATATTAGAATTGCTAATGCGGGAGAGTTCCATTTTATTCCTGAAATATTAGGGACTTTGAACTTATCTGAAAACTCTTTAAGTCATCAACAAGATTTAAGTCGGGAAGAAGAAGTTTTAATTTTTAAACGATATACCTCCTCACGCGAAAAATTAGCTCAATTTTTAAATCTAAATTCCATTAAATTAACGGATCAAAATTATCAAATTTTAGTCAATAATTTCTGCTGTGATTTGGCGAATCAAGCTTTATCTCAGTTCCATCTTCCCTTTTATATCAAGTTGATCACAGAATTATTAAACTCTGTTGCTGAACTAGGAACCTATCAACAAACAGTTCAAACCAATCTATTAAGAATTTGGAACCGATTTGCTGACCCCGCCACACGATTTCAATTCATGAAAACCTTATCAGCAGAAGTTATAGAAACTTGTGATCAGCAAATTCAACTGAAAGGAGAGGGAATGGAAAAAATTGATCCGTCTCAACTTTATATTGATCTTTCTAAACTCAATACCGTGAATGCACCCTCAATTTCTCCGGTTTTGATCTCTCAAATTCGACCCTTTTGGTCAGTGATGATTCCGACTTATAACGGCGAAAAATATTTAGAACAAGTATTAAATAGTGTTCTGAGTCAAGCACCGAGTTCAGAAGAAATGGAAATTATTGTTGTTGATGATTGTTCAACGCATCCAGAGATTGAATCTCTAGTCAAACGAGTCGGTCAAAATCGGGTTCAATTTTATCGACAACCGCAAAATTTAGGGTTAATTCCTAACTGGAATGATTGTATTAAACGAGCGAAGGGAGAATGGATTCATATTTTGCATCAGGATGATTTAGTTCTCCCTGAATTTTATAGTCAAATGCGAAATTTATTAGAAAAACAACCCACCGCAGGTGCTGCATTTTGTCGCCATTATTATATCGATGAACAGGGAAAACAGCACTCACTTTCGGCTTTAGAACAGGAAACAAGCGGGATTATTTCTAATTGGTTAGAACGCATTGCTGTGATGCAGAGAATTCAATTTGCTTCTATGGTGGTTAAACGCAGTGTTTATGAAATATTGGGAGGGTTTTCGGAAGCAGCAGGTTCCGCCGCCGACTGGGAAATGTGGAAACGCATTTCGGCTTACTATCCTATTGCTTATGAACCTCAAGCTTTAGCTTGTTATCGTTTACATTCAACCTCAGAAAGTTCTCGATTAATTGCAATGGGTATTAATATTTCAGATACTTTAAAATCCATTGAACTATCTCAATCTTATCTTCCTGAAGATCAAGCAATGGAGCTATCGAATAAAGCTAGAGAACACTATGCTTTTTATGCCATTAATACCGCTAAACAACTGTTAATTCAGGGAGACGCTAAAGCGGTTATTGCTCAAATTCAAGCCGCTTTAAAATGTAGTCAATCTGATGGGATTAAACAAGCCATTATTGCGTTATTCAGTCCTCAACAACAACCCAAAGTTCAACTAAAAGCCTTAACTCCGGCTCAAATTTTAGCAGAAGTTTCGCGGTTGACGGAAGAATACAAAAAAACAAATAACCCCACTGAAATTCTGAATTCCTTGCGTCAAATTCGGCAGATTGTGGCTCAATATTGGTTAGGTTTAGACAAAGAAAAATTAGAAAAAACTTATTTAGCAGAAATTGGTCAAGCCCATAAAATTCTGTTGAATAGTGGTTTAAAAAATCAAGCCTTAACCTCTCAAGAAAAAGCTCAAATTCAAGATTGGTATGCTTACCTAGAAACCGGATTAAATCAACCTCAAGGGCTACAACATTTATTAGCAATTACATTATATAGCTATCCTTACAATATCTCACCAAATTGGTATATTCAAGCTCCGATTCCGAAATGGTTTTTAGACGATTATTTTCAGTTTATGTTATCTGTTCCTCAGTTTTTTCAGGAAGTAGGAGAAGCCAACCGCTATTACCGTTATATCGAGAGTTGGATTAACTATATTCATGGGCGGTTCATGAGTGATCCTGAGTTCCCCATTTGGAAAGAATTAGCTTGGAAATTTACCCAAACCGCTAACTTTATTCCCTTATATTTTAATACCGCTAATCTCAAAGAAATTTATATTAAACGGGCAGAAATTATGGAATTTGCCCTAAAAAATTTAGGTCATTCCTTAGAATATCAGTTTCCTGAACGTTCAACAACTCGCCAGAAAATTCGTTTGGGAATTCTCAGCAATCATTTTCTTCCTCAAACAGAAACCTACTCAACCCTACCTGTTTTTGAGTATTTAGATCAGACCCAATTTGATGTAACTTTATATGCAATGCAATCTAATGATCATCCCCTGGAAAAATACTGTAAAAGTCGAGTTGAACGCTGGGTACAACTGCCCAAAAATATAACAGATCAGGTGCAATTAATTCGCAATGATGATTTAGATATTCTGTTAATTGGAACGAATGTAACGGCGGTTAATCATGGGATAACGTTATTAGCATTACATCGGTTAGCTCGAATTCAAGTTACCTCAACATCATCCTGTGTGACAACAGGAATGCAACAGATTGATTACTATATTTCGGGGACTTTAACAGAATCAAAACAGAATCCTCAAGACCAATATCGAGAACAATTAATTCTCCTAAAAGGTACAGCCCATTGTTTTAGTTATTATGCTACTCCCCCCGAACAACCGCAATTTATTCCCACTCGTTCCCGTTTAGGAATTCCTGATCAAGCCGTTGTCTTTATTTCGGGAGCTAATTTCTATAAAATTATTCCTGAATTACGAGAAACTTGGGCAAAAATATTAGCAAAAGTTCCAAATTCTGTGTTGGTTTTATATCCGTTTAATCCTAATTGGGCTTCTCAATATGCTGCATTTCCCTGGCTGAATAATTTTAAAGAAATTTTAGCTAAATATGGTGTTGATCCGAGTCGTTTAATTATTCTCAAACCCCAAGGAAGTCGCAGCGATATTAAAGAATGTTTGAAGTTAGCGGATGTTTATTTAGATTCCTATCCCTTTTCTGGGGTAAATTCTTTAGTTGATCCTTTAGAAGTGGGTTTAGTTCCTGTGGTGCGAGATGGGGATGGAATTCCTTCTTTTTCCCCGACAACATCCCAAGCGGGAGAAGTTTTTGTCGTGGGAGAGGGCGGCTCATTTCGTTCCTTGATGGCTGCATCTTTGTTGCGATCGCTCTCTATTCCTGATTTAATTGCTAATAGTGAAGAAGCCTATATTAATTTAGCCATTACCCTAGCGAATACGCCTCAATTCCGACAACAAAAACGCCAAGAAATTCAACAAAAAATGCAGCAGAATCCTGAATTTTTGGATAGTCGAACCTACTCCGCTAAAATGGGGGTAATCTTTCAACAGTTATTTAAAAATTGGCAGCAAAACCAGAAATCTGTTCCCGTGAATAATCGAGAAACAATCCAACATTATTTATCGAGATTGGTTACTCATGTCAATCGTTATGACTTAGAAAAAACGAATCAAACTGTAATTAATGAGTTGCGATCTATCCGAAAAATTATGGCGGAAAATTGGTTACAGGTTTCGCCAGAACAGTTAGAACAAATGTATAAAAATGATTTAGGAAAAGGATATCAAATTCTTTTAAATCGAGGGATTCAAAAGGAACCTTTAACCCCAGAAGAACAACAGTTTATTAACCAGGTTACACAACACGCTATTGGACTCAAACAGTCAGATTCTATTAATGCTCTGATGGTTTTAATGTTATATTATCCCCCTGGAAAAATATTAGTTGCTAATGCAGATACTCGTTTACCTCAGTGGTTACTAAAAGATTACAAACGGGTGTTTGAAAATTCGTCAGTTTTGGAAAAAGTTGAACCCTCAATCGAGTCCAAAACTCCGGCTGCGGTCACGGAAAATCAAGTAGTCGCTGAAACAGAATTCTTCCAAAATCGTTTAGTAGGGTGTGTGAATTTATATCGAATTGATCCTTCTAATACTGCTATAATTGAGGAATTGCGTCAAATTCGTCAACAATTGGCGGATTTTTGGTTAGGTTTGGAACCAACACAATTAGAATCCGTTTATCAAAGTTCAGTAGGTCAAGGCTATCGAACTTTATTACAAAGTGCGTTTTCTCAACAACCTTTGACTTCCACAGAACAACAATTTATTAAAATGTTAGCTTCTCAAATGAATCAAGGATCAAATGAAATAGATCGGATAAAATGTCTGTTATCAGTGTTATTATATTGTCGCCCTGAACAATTACAAATACACGATCTTTCCCGTTTACCGCAGTGGTTTCGGTCAGATTATGAACAATTGAGTCATCAGGTTTCTAGTCGAAAAAGTTAGAATTTTGGGTTAGTATTAGATGGTGCGTGCGCGGAGCTTACGCACCCTACATTTATTTGATATCGTAGCCGAACAAATTGGGATCGACTTCGGTTAAATTCAGATCATTTAATCCATATTCTGCCCACCGTTTGGTTACCATTTCGGCGATATCAACATCTGATTCTAAAGGTTCTCCCCATTCGTGATTCGTTTCAGGAGGGATTTTTGTGGTTGCATCTATCCCCATTCTTCCCCCTAATCCAATTTTTTGACTGGCAAAATCTAAGGTATCAAAGGGCGTATCAGGAAGAATAAAAACATCCCTGGACGGGTCAACTTTTGAACTAATTGCCCATACCACTTGTCGCGGATCTCGAATATTAATATCCTTATCCACAACTATCACAAATTTGGTATAAGTAAACTGAGGTAAGGCACTCCAAAACGCTAAAGCAGCCCGTCTCGCTTGACCGGGATAGGCTTTATCAATGGAGATAATAGCGGCTTTATAACTTAAGGCTTCCATGGGTAGGAAAAAGTCTACAATTTCCGACACTTGCTGTCTTAAAATCGGGGTATAAATCCGGTTTAATGCGATCGCCATCATCGCTTCTTCTTTAGGTGGACGACCACTAAATGTTGTTAAATAAATCGGATCTTGACGATGGGTAATACATTGAAATTTAATCAAAGGAGAATCTTCAACGCCACCATAATATCCTATATGATCGCCAAAGGGCCCATCGGGTAGCATTTCCCCAGGAGTTATGGTTCCTTCTAATACAAATTCTGAGTCCGCAGGAACTTCTAAATCTACCGTTTTACACTTGGCTAATTGTACCCCAGAACCCCCATATAATCCTGCAAATAACCATTCGGATAAATCAACGGGAATGGGAGTCGCCGCCGCCATAATAATTAACGGATCAACCCCTAATGCGATCGCAATTTCTAATTTTTTCCCCTTCTCTGCCGCTTTGCGTAAATGTCTAGCGCCTCCTCGCACTGATAACCAATGCACAGTCATAGTATTTTTAGATTGCAATTGTAAGCGATAAACTCCCACATTGGGGGTTCCGGTTTCACAATCTTTTGTAATTACTAATCCCAAAGTAATAATTTTCCCTGCATCTTTAGGATAGGGACGAATCATGGGAATTTGGTTTAAATCAACGTCATCTCCTTGAATTATATTCTGTTGACAAGGTGGAAAAAAGTTGCGCCCTGGTTTGGCTTTAACAACATCAAACAAAATTTTTCCAAAATCAATCGCTTGGGAGATTTTTTTAGGGGGTTTCGGTTGTTGTAACATTCCCAATTTTTTCCCCAATTCCTCTAACTCTTGGGGGGTTTCCATATTCATTGACCAACACACCCGTTGTTCTGTCCCTAATAAATTGATCGCAACGGGATAGGGTGAACCTTTGACATTTTCAAATAATAATCCAGGGCCCCCATATTGCAACATTCGGTTAGAAATTTCAGCAATTTCTAAGTCAGGATCAACTAAGGTTTTAATCCGCCGTAATTGTCCCCGTTCTTCTAACAGTTTTAAGAATCCCCTTAAGTCTCTTGCCATTGTATTTAAGAAGTGTTACATCTGTTTTTATATTATGACAGTTTAGTGGGCTTCGTGCCGATCTGTGTCAAAATTTTCGGTAAGTGTCATTATTTTTAGGGAGTCCCGGCTATAACGGACTTCAGAAAAATACATCCCTTCTCAAATTATAAACTTTCCACCTAACCAGGTTTTGCTATGTTATTACCAGAACCACCAGAAGAATTGATCAAGCGCTATCTTCAAGGAGATCGGGAAGCTTGTCGAGAACTTTTGAAACGTCCTGAATATTATCTAATTTGTAAAATTATAGCCAAGAAAAGATTTTTAGGAAAGTCTAAGGACTGGGAGGATGCGGCTCAAGTCGCATTTGAAAAAATTTTAATCGAAGCTTTAAACGGTAAATTTAAGGAAGGAAATTTAGAAAAATTTAATCGGTGGTGTTCTACAGTAGCCTTGAATGCTATTCGAGATTCCCTCCGCAAACTTAAAATAGAAAGTGAATTTTTTAAAAATCAAAGCTCACAGATTAATGATAATGTTCCTGATATCCGAGAAGATTTAGAAACACTAAACACAAATACTCAGATTCAAAAAGCTATTATTTCTATAGACCTGCAAAATCCGAATAAACAGTTTCTGCAAATTTGGCAAGGATTAAAATCGGGTAAAAAACAAACGGAAATTGCTCAGGATTTAGGTTTAAAGCAAGCTGAGGTTTCTAAGCGTTTTCGGGAATTATCCGCTTTAGTTGGGAAAGAATTAGGCTGGTTAAACGTTAAACAAGTAGAGGAGATGTTGAAAACAATTCGTCAGGGTCGAAAACCGAAACGTTCCCAAGAAGATTGGGACAACTAGAATAGCCTCTATGACTAAAACAGGAGAAACCACCATGAAATTAATAGAAATCAGCCCAGAATTCCCAATTATCCATCCTGAACCGATTAAAGCGGGACAAATTTGGGAAGTCCGTCGTCAAGTCTTCAGTCCTCTGGAATTGACACCAGAAGAACAACAGCATTTTTATTCCTCTGCTATTTTTGATTTTCTCAACGGGAATGCACCGCCTCGCTATGTGATAATTGTCACGGAACCGCAACTAGAAATCGACGAAACACCGGAATGGCAAGTTATTTCGGTGATGTTACTGTCTGTAAAAACTGATTATCTGAGTTCAACTAATCTCTTAATTCCGACAGCAATTTCCGGTTTAGAACAGGATTTAATCGCCGAAACATCGACTGTAATTTCGATGCTAACTTGTAATTTATTAAGACCTGTGGGAAAACGATTATCTCGGAAAATTTATGACCTTTTATTAGATGTGGGGGACTTTGAACAAGGATTTATTGAAAAACCTCCTACCCCCGAAAAAATCTTAGCTTTAGGTTTGAAACAAGGAACGATAAATCATCCCGAATTTAATCAACAGGAATTAGACTGGAAAACGGTATTAGAAGTTCCTGTGGCGGCTTATTATCTCTATGTAAAAGCGGTATTAACCTTAGATGAAACCTTATTATTAGAACAACTTAAGGCAGAAATACGGATACAACCTGTTCCCTTAAGTCAATGGTTTGAGGGAATTGTTCAGACGGGATGGCAAACTTTTGAGGAGGTTTTTGGAATATTTTCTGCAACTCCTGCGTTAGAAGTATGGAGGGGTGCATCTACCACTAATTTCCCAGGAGGTGAAGCAGAAATAAGCCAGATTGAAACCTTAGTTCAACAGATTCAAACCACCGAAGATGATGACATTCTTTGGAATACTGTAGCAACTTTACGACAATTGCAACCCCACCATTCTGCTTTAGGGGTGAGACGGGTTAAGTCCATTAATATTCAGGAAACAGCCTTAGTTTTAACCCTAAACTTGATTTCCAGAGTTAAGGAAGAAGTGCGAATTTTATTGGAAGTCAATTCCCCAGACCATTCCCCTGTCCCTAAAGATTTAAAAGTGATGATTTTAGATGAAAACAAAGAAATTGTATTGGAGGATACAGCCGAGAATAAAATTGTATCAATTGCGTTACAAGGCTTGCAAGGAGAAAAATTTAGTGTAAAAATGATAACCCAAGACGATTTCATCCTTGAAGATTTTAACATTTAAAGTCTATTTAAGGGCTGTAATTCAGTTAAATCAAATTTTTTCCTGATTTCTCCTAGAGAGATATCTCTGTTATAACTTCCGCTTCCCCTTCTCTTTTTTGCGAAAACCAGAAAATGAGAGTTGGGAGATAGGATAGTTAGATTGTGCTTGAAACATTGTTCAACCAGACTTATCCAAACCAAACCTATGAAAACCCTATTCTGTCTCGGTGCATTTCGGCGTCACTCTAAATTCTCTGAACAAGGATTTACCTTAATTGAGTTATTAGTTGTTATTATTATTATCGGAATTTTATCTTCAATTTCCCTGCCTTCCTTTCTGCGATTAATTAATCTGGCTAAAAGCACAGAAGGAAAGACAACCATTAGTTCAGTTAGTAAAAAGCAGGAGGCTTTTCATACTGAACATAACGAATTTACAAGTTCATTCCCTGATTTAGGGGCTGATATTAAAACCGAAACTGAAAATTATTCGTTTTATGTATTTGTAGATAATGACACTTTTAATGGGGCTATTCATATTGCTAAGTCTAAGCAAAAGTTTGTTGAGTCTTATCTTCAAATTATGTATTGGAAAAATAATCAACTTCAAAAGTGCTCCCCTGTTTCAGTTGATTTGAGTTTTCCAGCAGGGGTGATCGTCCAGGCGGTGGCAAATCCTAAACAATTCTGTCCTTAATCCTCAAATAATATGCTCTCGAATTCTTCCCAACCTCAAGCGGAAAAAAACTTTCAGGGTCGTTCTTTTAAAGGAAAAGATTTAACCCTGGAAGACTTTTCTAATGCCGATATTCGGGGTTGTGATTTTAGTGAAGCCAACCTCACCGGAGCTAACTTTCGAGGGGCTAAAGCGGGATTATCACAACAGGGGATTTACCGCAGTTTATTGATAGCAGCAGCCCTATCAGGATTAGCAGGAGCCGCTGCTACACTAGCCGTTGGTCAACCGATTGCATTGATGACGCCTAAACCTAATCCAGTCCTGCCTTTTACGGTCAATTTTATCATGGGCTTGATTTTAATTGGTGTGAATGCAATTTTATTAATATCAAGCCTCAAAAATGGACTAGAAAAAACAATTCAAAATCTAGGAATTACAATTGCAATTCTGATTCCTGTCGGGGGAATTTTAGCTGCATTAGGAAATGCCAAAACTCCAATTTTATCAGAGTTACGAGTTTTTAGAATCAGCTATTTAATTGGAGCAAACCAAATCGCAAACCCAATTCCGGCTCTGATTGTCACCCTGACGGCTTCAATGGGAGCCACGCTAACCGTTATTTTTACCTTAGCTTTAGCGATTGCGATCGCAACTATTACTTTAAACAAAATCTTCAAATTATTAGTCATTGTCGAAGTATTAGCCATTGGAATTATTGCCAGTGCTATTGTGACTAGAAATGCCGATGATAGAGTTTTTGAAGTGTTTTCGGTAGTTAATAGAGAGCCAGCCCCCTTATCTGCAATTATCATCCTAATTGCCTTAGTGATATTATCAATAACTTTAGCAACTATTCTAATATTATTAAGTAGTAATATTGGGAAACGAGTTTTAAAAGAAGAAGAAAAATATTCAATTATTCGACAATTTGCGATCGCTATTTCTGCCTGGGGCGGGACTTCCTTTGTCAAAGCCAACTTAACCCAAGCTTATTTTAATCAAGCTTTATTAAAAAGTACCAATTTTACCGATGCGAACCTCAAACATACACGCTGGTATCAAGCCGAAAAATTAGAATGGGCAAAAGTCGGAAACACGATTTTAGAAAATGCCCAAGTCCGAGAATTAATTGTTAGTTTAGATGGGTATAGAAAGAATTTTGTTGGAGTGAATTTAAGGGGAGCAAACTTAATGAATGCGAACCTAGAATATGCTAATTTAAGAGAAGCCGATCTGACTGAAGCCACCTTAGAAACGGCAAATTTAGAATGGGCAAACCTCACCCAAACCCAAGCCATCGGGACTAATTTTAAAGAAGCACGTTTAACTGGGTCTTATGGTTTAAGCACTTGGAATATTGATAGCAGCACTAATTTATTATGGGTAAATTGTAAGTTTATTTATCTATTAGAATATCCCAAACCGGGAACTGATGACCGCGAACGTCGCCCCAGTAGCGGAGAATTTGGGCCGGATGAATTTACTAAATTGTTTCAAGAAGCCATCGATACCGTTGATTTAATCTTTCGAGAAGGAATTGATTGGCGGGCGTTTATTTATTCCTTCAAAAAAGTTCAAGTTGAAAACTCAGAAACCGAATTAACCATCCAAAGAATTGAAAATAAAGGCGATGGCGTGTTTATTGTCCGGGTGCAGGTTCCCCCCGAAACGGATAAAGCCAAAATTCATCAAAACTTTACTCAAACCTATCAGGAAACCTTACAAATCTTAGAAGCCGAATATCAAGAAAAATTAAAAATCAAAGATTCAGAAATTGCTAACTATCGTGAACGCAGTTCTAATATGAGTGAAGTCATTCGGCTATTAGCCAGTCGAGAAATTACTCAAGACCGTAAATTTATCAAAAAATCTCCCCAAGTTGCAGGTAAATTAGTCATTTTAAAAATTATTAAAGGAGACTTTAAAACCGGGTTTACAGTCATGTTACAATTAGGACAAGATGGAATGTTACCTAGTACAGAAATTACGGGTTCCTTACCCGCCTTTCCTGAACTAGAAGCCACCTATCAACAGTGGAAAATCCTTTATCATAAACTTCAACTTCCTGTGCGGATTAGTGGTAGAAAAGTCAATCTTTTTTCCTCTGAAGATGTATGTAAAGAGTCCGCAAAACTGTTAGAAAAACACCTCAAAACCTGGCTGAAATCAGAAGAATTTTATCCCCTCAAAGATCGGTTACAACAAAAACTGAATTCCACAGATGAAATTCGATTCATTTTGCAAACAGAACATTCCACCCTCTTACGACTTCCTTGGCAAGTTTGGGAGGTTTTTGAACATTACCCAAAAGCGGAAATTGCCTTGAGTTTACCCCAATACGACCAAGCGGAATCTGTTCATTTAAACCTACCCCGAACACGAGTTAGAATTTTAGCGATTTTAGGAAATAATCAAGATATTAATGTTCATAAAGATCGAGCGATTTTACAACAGATTATTGGTGCGGATGTGACAGTTTTAGATCAACCCCAACGGTTAGAGGTGGATGTTCATCTCCGCGATGAAATTGGCTGGGATATTCTGTTCTTCGCTGGACATAGTTTAACCGAGGAAGAATCGGGGATTATTCATATTAATTCGACGGATTATTTAACCATTTCTGATTTAAAATATTCCCTACGATTTGCGGTCAATCGAGGACTAAAATTAGCGATTTTTAACTCCTGTGATGGCTTGGGGTTAGCGCGGGATTTAGCGGATTTACAAATACCTCAAATTATTGTCATGCGAGAACCTGTTCCTGATACTATTGCGACGGAATTTTTAAAGTATTTTCTCCTAGCATTTTCTAAGGGAAAAACCTTATATACAGCCGTGCGCGAAGCCAGAGAAAAACTCCACGCCAAAGAAGATCAATATCCCTGTGCCAGTTGGTTGCCCATTATTTTTCAAAATCCGGCAGAAATGCCTTTGATTTGGGATGATTTGCGGGGTTTATCTTCCACAATCACGGATGGTAAAACCTATTTAGAAGCTTTAGCAAAATTACGAGAACTATTTGAACAAAATTTTGATTTATCCCCTTTAGAACAAGCGAATATTTTAGAGCAATTGCAAGCTTTATTTCAAATAGTGCCCATGCCTCCCTCGGAGCTTAAACAACGTTTAGGAAGTCAAGCTTTAATGGTGATTAAGGGGACAATTGCTGATTTACCCGCTACTTCTATCTTAAAACAAGAGGGTCAAAAACTATTGAAGGAAATTTCTCAAGAAATTTTGGGTTAGTTGGAATATTCTCAACAGAACTGACGTTAGATTAACTATAACTTACAATATTTTTGGGGAAAATGAGTAAAATTTGTGAACTTGTTCAAAATAGTTTAAAAACGGGTTACTTAACTTTAGAAGCCGAACAAGAATTAAGAAGACTGTTACAAACTACAAAGTATGGGGTTTCTGAATTAAATACTTTTGCTGATTTACAATACGCAGGAATACAAGGTCTGATTCGCCAAGAGTCCCGTGAACTTTTAGAGTCACTTAATCCAGAAATTTAAGTTTGATTTCTCTTGGCTGACGGCACTTGTGGGGTATCGAGATCACAATTTAATTCCATCTCAAAAAATTAAAGGGTTGTCTTTGGAATATTTTTCCCAACCCTAACGTTATATCAATTAGTCAGCTTTGAAAAACTGAGGGAGCAAGATTAAAAAAATCGACTTCCCCTATTCTATTAACGAAAGCTCTCTCTCACTTGTCACAATTTTCACAATCAACATCTACCCTGTTTGAGGAATCAATAATATGTCAACTCTGAAAAAGTTTTTAATGGCTATACCTGTAGTTGGAGCGATCGCAACTCTTAATATCGGTTGCCCCGTTTTAGCTGCCAATCAAATGATTGTAAAAATCGGCGATTTAGAACGAACCATTTCCATTACTGCACTTGAAAACTTTGTTAAAACCGGAGATACTTCTGGCTTACCCCTAGAATTTTCTAGTCCGCTTTTCACAAAAAATGTAGAACAATTGAAAGAACAGTTACAAAGACCAATTAGCATCGATCCTAACTCAGAGCTTAATTCTAAAGAACAAGATTTTATGGATGGTTTAATGCCAACGGGTACAGAGGAAGAACGCAAAGCTGCCTTAACATTAATGGGGGAAAAAGGGAATGGTCAAATCACTTTAGATTTTCTCAAAGTATTACCTGGAGATATTCTCAGTTCAGAGAATTTTTTGGACAGTCTGAATGCTTATCAACCAACACCAATCAAAACCCCTTCTGAAAAAAAATCACTATCTTTTTTGTCTACCCATAATCGACAAGTTGGAACCATTGATCTGTCAACTGGAGTTTTTACAAAAATTGCTGATACCCCTCGGTTTCATGATATAGCATTATCTGAAAACGGCAAACTTTTTGGCGTATCGACGAATAGTCAACTTTATAGTATTGATCAAAGCTCCGGTGTATCCTCACTAATTGGCAATCTTGGTGTAAGGTTTAGTTCTCTAGGATTTTCTTCCAACAACGTCCTTTACGGTGCTTCTGGTTCTGGCTTCTACACCGTTGACATAATGACTGGTGCCGCATCATTAGTATCAAGTATTCCCGGCTTTAATAGCGTTGGCGATATCGTATTTGATCCTAAGAATAATCAATTTTTAGCTTCATCGACATCGGTAAATTCAGGAAGTAACAGCTTGTTTTCTATTGATTTAACGGGTAGTGGCAAGAAAATTGGGGATATTGGCTTTAATAATGTCATTGGCTTATTCTTTGATAATGAAACTCTTTTCGCTTACACACTCGATAGAAAACAGTTAATTATTAATTCTGAAACGGGAGTAGGTACTTTAGATAAAAACGTCACAGGTGTTAACGGTCTAATTTCGGGAGCCGCATCCTTACCCTCAACAGGTTCCAAAACTTCTGTTCCTGAACCTTCTTCAATGTTAGGTTTATTAGCATTTGGAACTTTCGGTATCGCTTCTCTATTAAAACGTAAACAGCAATAGAAAGTTTTGAATTCAGTTGTCAATGATTAATGTATGAGAAATGCGATCGCATACCCCTATAGATCCCCCCCCAACCCCCCTTTTTAAGGGGGGCTTTGAAGAGAAGGTTATCCCCATTCAAAACAACAATTCAACTCCTGTCCCCCCCTTCTCAAGCCAGGGCTTTGAAGAGAAGGTTATCCTCATTCAAAACAACCATTCAACTCCTGTCCTCCCCCTTACCAAGGGGTTAGGGGGGAGTTCTCCGGGCAATTGTTAATCATAGAGTTTAAATGCGTAATAGCTTATTATTTAACTTCTTCTCGAAAATGGAATAATTTATTTCCCCACAACGTTAATAAGAATAAGACGCTTAGGAGCGAAGTATTCTCAGCCTCACTCCTTTAGAACTTCCCAAAAATTTCATCAAAAATGGAATAACTTCTTTCCCGATAACGTTAATAACAATAAGATGCGTCGGGGTAAAGTTACTCCAAAAGGGGATCAACTTAAGCCGAAAATCCCCGATAACATCCTAGATTAGATCCCCCTAAATCCCCTTTAAAAAGGGGGACTTTGAAGGAGTCCGGTTCCTCCCTTGGTTAGGGGGATGAATTAGGGGTCAGTCATATTTTCAGTTTCCTAGACGACTTTGAGAGATGAAATTGACACGCCATGAGTCATATTTCTCTCACTATTTAATTAAACCTCCAACACTGTTTATTTTTATTCTTCAGGAGTTCATCCCATCATGTTATTTCGCAAATCCAACCGCAAAAATAAAAAATCTCAGACCTTTAATTCTCAAGAAACCTTCATTTTAGAACCGATTTTAACCCCTAGTGGTTTTGTGGATACTGGAGATGATCAACCTGATCCTGTTACCTTTGAAAATATAGATTTACAAATAGATATTGATCAGCCAGAAAATTTATTAGATTCGATTGATCATTCTATTGCAGATTTACCTGATCAAGATCCTTTAAATTTAGATACTGATTTAGAAGAAATTCCCTTTATTACCATTGATCACGAATTCAGTTCTCCAGAATCAATAGAAATAACTCATAATGATTTAACTCTTGATCAAAATCCAGAAAATATTGATCATTCTGAAGTTTTAGCAGAGCCTTCTATAGAAGAACCCACAGTAGATTTAGGATTATCAGAAACATCAACTGAAACTGATTTAAAAGTAGAAAATAACCCTGATCTCTTATTGGATTTATCCGAAAATTCGAGTGATCATCAAAATATTGAAGAGATTGAAACTCCCGTATTAACCCTTGATGATTCTAATCAACCGGATAGTCAGGAATTAGAATCACCAGAACATCAGATTGCTGATGCTTCTATAGGACTTGAAACGGATTTATCCCTAGAAGATCATCAAGATAGTTTAACTGACGCTGAACCTGTCGAAACCGAGGAATTGGTAACAGAAAATCACCCCCTTGAAACAACGGAAACAATATCGGATTCCGAGATTAAACCCTTAATAGATTCACCGGAAAAAACTGATTCTGTTCAAATAGAATTAGCCATTGATCAACCGATTGAATCTGAACCCAATCTGGATCATCCTTTAACTGAAGATCTAAAATCTGACCCTGATCAAACCGTTGAATCGGTAACTGAAGCGTTACTAGAAACCCCGGCTGAAAATCATCTTTTAGAAACAAATAGTGAGTCTCAAGTGATTGATGCGATCGCCAACTCTCAACCCGACTTTCAATTTGATTCCGGTGTATTTACCGTTGGGGAAACGGGAGAAGTAACGATTGATTATCTATTTGATGGTGGCAAATATAAAGGGGAATTAGCCATCTTTAGTTTAGAGGGAATGGAACAGTTTGAACCCGGTTCATCCGACTTTATTAAAGAAGCTGCAAGTCGAGCTTTAAGTGATTCTGAATTCGGACATATTGTCATTTCTGATATTACACAAGGGGCGAAATTTAGTGGTAATTTATCCGGTGAAACCAATTGGAATAGCGGTGAATATGTAGGATTAAAAACTGTTGAAATGCGACCCGGAGATACCTTTGGGATTATGTTAGTTCCCAATGGAAAAGTACAGCAAGTCTTGAATAATCCTGATATTGATGGCGCAACTAAACCTCTATTTTCTTTAGCAACAGCTAACCCTGATGATGGCTTACAAGTAGGACAAATTGCTGATATTAATGGCGAAGGAAATACTTTCGCTATGGAAGATTTAAGAATTGATCAACACACCGATAAAGACTATAACGATATTATTTTTCAAGTCCGGGGTGCGAAGGGGGAAGCCGTACATTTAGATGAAGTTATAAATCCCCAAAAAGATTG
Organism: Planktothrix serta PCC 8927; assembly: GCF_900010725.2. Lineage (NCBI taxonomy): Bacteria > Bacillati > Cyanobacteriota > Cyanophyceae > Oscillatoriales > Microcoleaceae > Planktothrix > Planktothrix serta. The sequence goes on from NZ_LR734880.1 coordinate 212,833, forward strand.
GCGTTCTTCGGATTTAGGACAAGCATTAATTGATTATGCTGAACCTTATATTAATACAGAGGAACCTGAAATCATCAATGAATTTGAGGATATTGTTGGGGATTTAATTAATAACTTAGATGATTTAATTCAGGATAATCAAGATATCAGAGAACTAGACACAGAGGTTAACTTAGATTCAACAATTGTAGAAAAACCCGAACAAGAAGCTGAATCTTTAATCGAACCCGAAAATATAGAACAGCCAGCACCGATTAATTCTGAGGATTTAGACGTTAATTCTGAACCTGAAAATACTGAAATAGAAAACCCTATTTCTGAATCAGACTCTATTTCTAACCGCGAAAATAGCGACTCAGAAATTGGCGGTGAGCAGACGGATGAATTAACACAACCTAATTCAGTAGAAACCCCAGCATCAGAAGATTTAGCAGAAACTCCCATAGTTCCTGCTAACGAAAGTTCATCAGAAACGGTAGATAATACCACTCAAAATCTAACCGAATCTGAAAAACAGGTAATAACTTCTGACAATCAAGTGATTCAACCTCCGACTCCGGTTGAGTCAACATGGGTTTCTCGGTTGGAAAATATTACTCAACAGTTGAAACATCCAACCTCTGAAAAAATTTCAGTCAATTCAACATTAATTCAGCAATTAGAACACTTAACAGATCAACTAAAAACTCAAAATGATTTAACGGTTACTTCCCAAACTGTTCAATTGATTGAACAGTTAGAAACTCAATTTAACCTTCAACCCATTCTAGCTTCTGAATCTTTTGAATTTCCAACCGAAAATCAACCCTTAGTGGGGGTAATTGATACAGGATTTAGTAGCCATAATCCTGATTTAGACTATTCTAAAATTACCTGGGGAAGCGATCGCATTGAGGGTGATAACGACCCCACCGTAACCACTGAAAATAGCAGCGATAATGGCACATTAACCTTAGAAATTATTGCTGCTAAACAGAATAATAATATCGGCATTAATGGCATTAATGATAATGTCTCAATTTGGGCTGGACGGGCTGATAGTTCTAATTATTGGGCTGATTCTTTAGTGGAATTTGTCGATGTAGCAAAAGCTTCAGAACAAGTGAATGCTGTTGTTAATTTAAACTTAGAATTATCTCCCGTTAATTCTGACGGTAGCTATCAACTTACGTCCCCAGAAATTAACGCTATTCAATATGCCCAAACCCATAATATTATTGTTGTCGTTTCCGCCGGAGAACAGCCGGGAACTGTTGCGGCTTTAGGTGAATTATCTCAGGAATTTGATAATATTATTACTGTCGGTTCAGCAGAACGAGTTAACAATGCTATTGCCTTTTCCAAAGCTTATGAAAATACGCCTAATTCTGGTACAGGAGAAGGATTAAATATTGTTGCAGATTCTCGGATAGGAAATACGACGGATTCTAGTGTCGCAACAGCTAAAGTCACGGGAGCAATGTCTCAAGTTTGGGCTGCAAATCCTGACTTAAGTTATCGTCAAGTGATTAACATTATTGAGTCCACTGCAACGGATTTAAAAACCCCTGGATGGGATAATCAAACCGGAAATGGATTGTTAAATTTAGACGCAGCCGTTCATTTAGCAAAAGCCACAACACCGGAATATTTTGTTCCGACAATTTCTAATCCTGTTGCTGATATAGCCCTACCTGCCCAAACCAGCCAAACAATTGATCTTAGCCAAGTATTTACAACTTCTAAAAAAGGAGAAATAAAATATGAAGTGATGAGTGGTAATTCTAACAGTTTGACGGTTCAGTTAGAAGGTAATCAATTAAAATTAGAAAGCTTATCTCAAACGGGGAATACAGCCGTCACCGTTCAGGCTATTAACAACGCAGGCATCACTAAAGAACTCACGTTTAACGTCACAACAAATGCCACAAATCCAGTTGTGATTAATAGCGTTAAAGAGAACCTAAATCAGCTAGAAACCCTGATGAATTCTACACCGGATTTCCTAGAGGGTTTATCAACGGATGAGGCAACGGTTATTTTAGACCAACTGATGCAAACTTTAGAAGAGAATTCTGACTTAATTCGGCTTTTAACGCAACCAGATTTACTTCCTTTAATGGGTTTTGATACCAACCAAGTTTCCACAATTAACAGCCTATTAAATAGTCCTGAACTTGCTGAAGAATTTGGCTTATCTGTTTCTTTACGCGAGGCTTTAAGTCAACCGGATTCGACTTTATTTGATCAAGGGTTATTGAATGCCGATGAAGCGGTTTATCTCCTACCCGAAAATACTCAACAACCCCAGGTCGGATTTATTGATTTCAAAGCGAATAACCACGTCAAAAATGTCACCTCTATTTTTACTTCTATTAACCCAGAAGCAGACTATGATACCTTCACTGTAACAGATGGAAATTGGGCAGAAAAATTAACTCAATTTGTCAATAATTTGCGGGCATCGGGTCAACAAAATGGAGTGGTTAACCTCAGTTTAGATCTGTCTCAATTAGATGATGTTGGTGTGACGACTCGCTATGAATTAACTCCTCAAGAACAACAGGCTATTCAATACGCCCGCGATAACAATGTTTTACTGATAGTGGCATCAGGAAATACCGGGGATGTGATGTCAGCATTAGGGCAAGCTAGTCAGACTTTTGATAATATTATTACTGTGGGAGCAATTAATCAGTTTGAAGGGAAAACAGACTATTCTGCCTATGGAGATGGGTTAACCGTTGTTGCCCCTGGCGGAGAGTGGCAGGATGATCAAACTGCTTTTGTGGGAACATCCCGTTCTACCGCTTATGTGACTGCTGCTGTGTCTTTAATTTGGGCTGCAAATCCCGCTTTAAATTGGCAACAAGTAAAAGAATTACTAATTGAAACCAGCCGAGATATTAATACCGAAGGGTGGGATAAACAAACCGGATATGGGATTATTGATATTAAGGAAGCGATTCGCCGATCGCTAATTACAGAACCCAAAACAGCCGAAACTCAAGACCAAATTACGCTGATTCCTTTTAGTGGTGAAGGACGAGTTCAAACCCTCGCTAGAGCCGCCGGAGATAATACAGAACAAGCTATTTCTGATTTAGAAACCCTTCAAGAAACCCTGGTCAACCAGTGGCAAACTTTATTGGATTTAGGCAACCCCGAACTAACTTTAACTGAATTAGATGCAGAAGTTAAAGCCAAAATTACCGCCGCCTTTGAACAGTATCAACAAGTTAATACCGATGCTGCTATTTCTACCGCCCAAGCCCAACAATGGACAGAAGCTTTAGCTTTAGCAACCCAACATTATCAAATTGAAGCCACTCGACTGCAAAACTTGTTAATTCAGCAACAACAATTGCAGGAACAGTTAGCTAGTTTAGGGGAACAAAAAACGACTTTAGAAGCCGAAACTCAACAACTATTAGCAACAATTCAAGAAAATATTCAGAAAGCAGAAGAAGATTTAGCGAAGGCAAAAGCGAAATTAATTAATCCCTTTGCTGATGTTGATAATCAATTACAAATTGATCCTCAAGTTTGGGAAACTGCTGCTAATACTCAACAAATATCTGCTGATAAGTTTAATCAAGCAGCAACTGTTCAAAATACAGAAGCACAACGTTATAATGCGATCGCAAATCACATTAATCCCACTCGTTGGCAAGTTGTTGGAACTGAAAAACGTCGTTGCGGGGGGACACAAGAAATTTGGGGATATGGAACAGATCCCAACTTACTGAAACAAAAACAACAAAATCAATGGCAAGCACAAATTGCGGCTCAAAATGCTCAAAATTACTTGCAGTTAGCCCAACAAGCGCAACAACAAAGCACGGCTTTAAATCAATATGCAGAATTCCTAAAACAACAAAGTATCAATGCCGAAACAGGTGAGATTAATGATGCTAAAATTGTATTAGAACTGCTGCAACAACAGTTAGCAGAACAGGAAAAACTGAATCTTAATTATAACAATTTGGCGGGTTTAGCGGGTGGACGACAGGCACAAAATCAAAATACTGCAAACTGGCATCAAAGTCAGATTAACCGTTGGGAACAAGTCGGAACAAAACGCACTGGAAAAAGTGGACGCAAGACTGAACCTGTATATGGTTGGGTACATTATCCTCAACATATTGCCCCCTATCAACAAGCGCAACATCAAGCTAATTTAGCCGCGAATGAACGGAATATTTATCAACAGTTAGCTTCCCAATCTGAACAACAGGTTAATCTTCTCCGCCAACAGGTACAAAAACTAACCCTACAAATCCGAGATTGGCCTGTTTTGAAACAGGGAATTGAGTATGAAATTGCAGCCGATGAATTGCGCTTACAAGCGAATCAAGACTTATTAGCCCTGCACGAACCTGTGCAAGAACAGAAGTTAGAAACCCTTAATTTGTTAATTTCTCAAGCCGAAACGGAATTACAAACTCTAGAAAATCAGAAGATTCCTCCCCAAGAACAGTTAACAAATCAGACTGAAACTCGTCTTCAGGACACCTTACAAGAAGTTACTAATATTCAAACAAAACGGGCAGAAGATCAACAGAATTTGCAAAAAATCTTAGAACTTTCGGGTTTCCTTTTACCCTATCGGGAACGACTCACCGCTATGGGTAAAACGGTGCAACAGTTGGAAGCTGAACAACTCGAAGTTGCTTTAAGAATTCAACAGTTAAATCAGGAAAATGCCCAAACTCCTAGTCAGAATTTAAGTCAGCAAATTGAATACTGGACAAATCATTTAGAAACCCTTAATCAAGAGTTAGAGTGGGCAAAATTACAGCAAGATCAGTTAGCGTTAGCAGTGGCAGATTCTCCTGAACGGTTAGCGATTTCTCAGTTAATTAAAGACTTGGAAACTGCACCGAATTCGATTGATCCTCAAGGGAAAATTGCAACCTTGAAATCCTATGAAAGTGGGGGGGCTAATTTCTTAGCGGGATTTGATCATTTAAGCGATCGCCTAACTTCAGCTAAAGCCGAACAAACTGCAACCGAAACAGAGTTAAAATTACTTCAAGAGGAGTATCGCAATTTAGGGTTACAAAAAGCGGATTTAGAAGATGTTAAAATTCCCGCTAAGGAACAAGAAATCGGGGCAAAAGAGCAGGATATTATAGAGACAAAAGCCACTATTTCCCAAACAGAAAATACCTTAGAAACCCTAGAAGATCAGTTACCTGCATTACAAGTATCCCTTGTAGAGACGTTGCATGCAACGTCTCTACAAGAAGAAGCGATCGCTGATATTCAAACCCAAATTACGGATACTCAAAATCAGATTACGGCTAATAATAATCAGGTTCAAGAACTACAATCTGTTTTACAGGGATATCAAAATCAAATTAACCAAGCGAATGCTGTTGTTAATTCCTTAGAACAGCAACGTCTAGCTCATCAAAATGCAGCAAATTATTGGAATGGACAAATCCAAACTTGGGGAATTACGGGCTATGATTCAAAAGGTAGACCTCAATATGGTTGGATCTATAATCCTCAAGCAGAAGCTAATCGAAATGCTTCACAAGCGGCTGCTAATTCCTACGCACAACAACGAAATACCGCACAAGCAAACGCCCAACAATTAACTGCAACTTTACAACCAAAAATTGCAGAAACTCAACAGCAAATTGCCACTTTAGGACAAGAGAAACAAGCTCTAATTCAACAGCAATCAACCTTAAATAATCAATTGAATGTAGAGATACAAGCTCTTACATCTCTACAGGGAGAATTGCAAGCCATTACGAATCAAATTAATGATTTGCAAGAGCAAATTAATGCAACTCAGGCGCAGTTAGACAGTTTCAATACTCAATTAGTAACTCAAGAACAGCAACTCGATACTTTAATTTTAGAACTCGCTCAACTGTATCAACAAAAAGCCGATTTTGAGCAAAAACTGATTGAAAAATATCGGGAGATTGAACTAACAGAACAATATTTAGAACAAGTCAATGGGGAAGCAAATCGTTTGCAAAGTCGTTTAGATTTGCTGAATCAAGCGGGTATTTTAGAAGAGAAATATCAGCAAAATTGGCAACAATGGCAGCAAGCAAACCAAACCCAAGCAACGGCGACCGAAAAATTATTAGAAATTCGTCAAAATGGGGAACCTTATCGTCAACAACTGGCGAGTTTAGGAGCGGAATTAACAGATGCACAAGGGAAGCTAAATCAAGCAAATTCGCTGCAACAAGGCATTGCAGAAATTCAGCAATCGATTGCATTTATTAACCTGCAAATTGGCAACCAAGCCTTACTCCAACAAAGCTTAAATGACCACCTTGGAACTTTGGCAGCAACAGAACGAGCTTATCTGAATCAAGCTGCAAATCATCAACAAAAAATTTGGTATTGGAATGGTGCTCAATGGGCTTATAATGCGGCGGAAGCGGCTGCATATCGAGCTAATTTACAACAGGCTTCATTTATTGCAGATCAGCGTAATCGTTCATGGCAACAATTACAACAAAGCCAGACAACTCTTAACACATTAAATCAACAGCTATCTACAAAAAATACAGACCTGATTAACAAACAAACTGAATTAACTCAGTTAGGGCAAAGTATTCCTCAATTACAGGTACAAATTGCTCAATTAGGGACTGCAATTAATACAGTTAACCAACAGTTAGAACCTCTGGTAAACCAGGAGAATGAACAAGCAACCCTCATCGAAAATGCTATAACGACATCCCAAACCTTAGCAACAGAATTAACACAAACCAGTCAATTACACGCAACAGCCTTACGTCAATTAATTGGCTTGGGAATGCTGGCTTCTGAATCGGATGTTGACTTCTTTGCTACCCAAGTTGAACCCCAGGTTAAGACTCATTTAGAACAGTTGCAAAATGTTGCAAACGACTTACAAACCCAAACGGATAATCTCAATCAATTAATCGCTAGTTCTCAAGAAAAATTAGCTAATACAACGGATTTAGTGAGTCAAGCTGCTCTGAATAAATTGATTGAGAACTATCAGAAAAACTTGCAAGATTTAGAAGGGTTAAAAACAGCAAATCAAACCAATACTGATGAATTACAAGGATTACTTAATCAAGCCGTTGCAGCCTTAACGCCGTTACGTCAAAAACAAGAGTTAGAAATTCGGCAAAAACTGATCAATAATGATCAAAAATTGGAAGCCTTGCAATCTCAACTCAATTCTGAAGAAGCCGCAGATGCAGCAATTCAATCCGGTACGGTATTGGATTATGTGCAACTGACTCAACAAATTAACCAAGATTTGCGCTTAGGAGTTAGCGATTGGACAGAACAATTTGTAGAGGGAAATCAACAAACGAAATCTCTAATTAATCAACAGCAAACCCTGTCTAATTCCGTTGATGATTTGATTACTTATATTAATGATAATTTGGCAGAACCCTATGGACAATATAATCGCACGGAAGCTAATTTAGAAGATGCCATTACCACCCTAGGTGTCGTTGAAATTCGTTCAGATCAACTGGATAATGCAGTTATTTCCACAGAACAAGCGATTGAAAGACTCAAACTTCGGATTCAACAAGATGCGGAATTATGGGAAGAAATTGAGCCAATTGCGATTCGTTATGGGGTTGAGTCTGAGGAATTAAAAGAATATCAAGCACAGGTAGAGGCAATTTACGCGGAAACATCTCAGACAAATTCACAAATAGAGATAAAAATTAAAGCACTCAGAGCGCAATTTCTTCAAGAACATCCTGATAATGGTACAGCAATTGACCTATTAAAAGCAGCGACATTAGAGGGGCAAAATTCTAATGAGACAATTACTGCTTTATTAAACACAACTCAAGCGGCTGTTTTACTCAGTGCTGATTCCGTAGATGGTCGTAACCCTCTACAAGCATTATTTGATAAAGCCAAAGCTGAAAAAGCCTCTCATGAAGCTCAAGGTTATGCACTTTTAGCCCAAGCTAATTGGTATGAACAACGGGCTGCTTATCATTGGGCTGTGAGTCGTAAAAATGGCCCTACTTGGACAGAGCAGCGTTGGGTGAAAGGTCGGTCTGGAAAAGGTCATTGGGAAACAGTTACCCACGTTGACTATAACTGGATTCTCTGGCAACAATATTCACAACTCTTTCCTCAATTACGGGCGCAGGGGTCTGCACATTTAGTGGAAGCTGACAAATGGCGTCAGGAAATAGAACGTCTTGAACCTTTAAAAAATCAGTGGGTTGCTGCTAATGATGCGGCGAATACTGCCGAATCTCCTATTGATGAAGCCCGGAATTTATTTGCCGAATTAGAAGCAGCACGAGAGTCAATTCCTGGCGATCAAATTCAACTTACAACTTTAGAAAACCTACTACCTACTATTCAGCAACTGTTAGAAGAAGCTGAAGCTGAAGCCACCGCCCAAAATGCAAAAGTGCAGCAAGAATGGGCAGAATACGATACTAATTCTGAGGAGTATCGCGCTGCGATCGCAGACATTTTGCAACGGCGTGGCGAATTGAATACAAAAGCCATTGAAACACAGCAACAATTAGCGGATGCTGAAGCTACTGTTGAACGTCAAACTGTGGCTTTAAGTGACGAATTGCAAAGCACTAAAGTGCTTACTACGAACCTTGAACAGCAACGTCAGGCGATTGAAAATCAGATTATTACTTTGCAAAATCAAGGTGTAACTGGGGAAGAATTGGATAATTTTAATACTAATTTAGTTCAAATTAATCAATCCTTGAAATTGCTGAATAATAAAGCAGCAGTTCTCACAGCAGAGCAAACTGCTCTGACTCAAAAACGCACAATGTTGACGGCACAAAATGAGGTGATTTTAGCAGAACAACGATTGCTAGATGCTTATATTAATGACCCGGATGCCGATTACAGCAATTTGCAACAACAATTAGATGATGCGCGTGCAGCTTTGGCGGAAGCGCAACGATTGGCGGAACAAGCAGAAGCCGCTAGTCAGGCTCTTACGGCTTCTTTGCAACAGTTGAAAACCGATTTGTTGGCGCAAAATGATCAACATTTGAAGGCTGCTAGAGAACATCAAACAATTTTGAAAGATTTGGTTGAGGCTACCCAATCGAATGCTAATTACACTTTACAAGCTGCACAAAAACAGCAAGAAGTCAATACTTTAGAGTTCCAAATTCTCCAACGATTGCAGACAGCAACGGCGGCGGGCTATCAAGAAGCTAAGGCTTTATTGGATGTTGCACAGCGCAATGATATGGCGACGGCGGCGGAGATTTATTACCGAGATTATAAAGATTTAGCGAGCGATCGCGGTGGTTGTGCTGGCGGTGCTGGTAATGCGAACGATCAAATATTAGCCGATCAATATTATCAACAAATGCTGCAACAGCGAGAATTACAACGTCGCGCCCAAGCTCAAGCAGATGCCTTTGGTGCGGCGAGAAGAACCGCAGAAGCGCAGATGAAAACACTGCAAACACAACAAGAAACGGCACAACAGTTGTTAAATGATTTGAATGCGAAGGTTGCAGAAACTCAGGAGGAACGGGAGAATAAAACTCAAGAATTAGCGATCGCCCAAGCCCGTTTAGATGGGATTACTCGCATCCGCGAACAAACAGAGCAAACTTTTATCCAGTTAGTAACCCTGGAAAAATTGAACCTTGCCCAAGCACAATTAGAACAGGAAATTGCTCAAAATCGACAAGTAGATATCGACCAAGCGGTGCAAAATCGTCTGGAGCGCGATCGCTTAGAGTTGGAACGTAAATGGTTAGAAACTACCGCTAAAATTGAGCAACTGAAGCAACTGCAAGCTGAGGATGATTTGCGGCAATCTTTGAATAATGTTCGCGGCGATTTGGGGTTAGAAACCCTAGATCCAACGGAAGATCCAATGCAGTTACAAACTCAATTGGCGGGGTTACTTACTTCGCTCAAAGATTTGGAAACTCAGCAACCGGATTTACCTGATGATGTGAAGGCATTATTAGCAGAAGCGCGGGGTGATATTAATCTAGCCTTACAAGGGAAAGTTCAGGAAGTTAGCAAAGCAAACTTGACATCAGCGTTAGAGGCATTAATCATCCAAGGTAATCTATACAGATCTCAACTCGATCAGATTATCCAAGAAGAGGAAGCGGATTTTCAACTTCTACAAGATGCTCAAGATGACATCCAATTTGCTAGTAAGCAGTTTTTAGAAGAAATTGATGAATCAAAATTGCTTGATGAAGAAAAGAAAATTCTGACCCCATTAGCGATTGAATCCATAGCTAAAGTAGCTTATGCTAATCAAGCAGTAAGTATTTCTAAAGAGCTTGCCCAAGAAGCAAAAAACATTCTTGAAGAAATACTAGACTACCGTAAGAAAGAACGCGAACAGCGCAAAAAAGCATTTTGGCAGATGATTCTCAATATTGGGATGAATGTGCTAAGTATTATCAGTTTGATTGTTGCCCCATTCGCACCAATAGTAGCACTAGGTTTAAACCTAGTTAAGGGTGTGATTAGTACAGTGATGGCAGCTATCAACGGCGACTGGATGGGAGCTATTTTCAGTGGTGTAATGACAGCAGCCAGCTTTGTTAGTGGCGCTTTAGGAAATATCATTAATAAAGCAGGTAACTGTATATGTGTATTTGGCACATCCATTGCGAAATCAACTCTCCAAAACATTAAAAACGGTATCGATGCTCTCAAGAACCTAGCCACTGGAGCCTATAATGGTGCAAAATCTATCATGTCAGGCGATAAGATTTTAGGTGCATTACAAATTCTCGGTGGTTTAGCTGGTGCTGCAACTACAGGCTTAGGTGACGCGATTAAGAGCTTGCCAGGTGGCGATATGATTTTCAAAGTTATTAAAGAACTTGAAAAAACACCAATCGCTATTCTTAATGGAATTCGTACTATTCAAAGTGGCGATACTTTCAATGGTATTAGTAGTATTTTAGGTGCTGTTTTATCAACGGGCAAAAACCTCACAGAAGGAACGGGCCCAGACTGTAATTGTGATGGCGAAGAAGACTCTGCATCATTTGCCTACAAACTATTTAGTACCTTGGGTAATATTAACAGTAGTGCAAGTGTTGTTGTCAACAAATTCATCGGTGAAGGTGGTGTCAATGGCTGGCTTACGGGAATTGGTGACTTAGCAAATATCTGGAAGGCTGATTTAGGAAATTTGATTCAAAACAGTAACCTTTCAGCAGGTGTCAAAAATTTCGCTAGTGACACTTTACAAGTTCTGTCAGAAGCACCGCAAAAAATCAGCCAAGGTATCAATTACATCAAAGATAAAGAGTATGTTAAGGGCATAGGTACTTTACTCGATACCGTCCTCTCTTCTGCCAAAACTTATGCTGATGAAACAAAAGCAGCACCTTATGTCAATGCAGTATCAAACATCGGCTATACGGGCATTGCTTTAGCTACTGTTATTGATGGTGCAAAAGATGGCTTCAAAGAATTGCTCAAGAGTTTGCCAGAAGCTGCTGACTATCTGAAAAAGGCATGGTCTGATGAATATCAAAAGTCAGAGTTACACCAATACCTTGATGGACTGTTAAGCAAATTTAATACTAATGTCAAAGCTGGAAGTAGTTTGAAAGATAAGTTTGAAGCTTTAAAAAATGCTGTAAAATCGCTCTTCAGTGATGATACCTTGAAAGCTATAGGCAATACGATCGATGAGTTTTTGGATAGTTTAGTACCTTGGAATCAACCCGCGCCAATTCCTGTACCCGCTACTCCATAAAATGCTTTAACTCAGAGGTAATTATGTCTTCTCAAAACATCCTGCAACAACTCAAAAACTCCCACTCCCACCAGCGAGTCGTGAGCCGCCTTTGCAGCCTAGGCGATCGCTAACACCAAACATTCCAAACTGAAAAAATAAATCAGGAGGCAAACAATAAAAAGTAAATATTCTGTTTGGGCAGGAATAGGGTTACTACTGTTTAGTATTTTTGGTCTAGCTAGACGCAAAAAATATTAACGATCAAAACAACAATTGCCTGATGCTAAACTCAAGCGATCGCCCTTACCCAAAAATTCAACAAACAGAAACCTTTGCGATGCTATAATTAGAAGATCGATCGCCCTCAGAACCCCTTACTATAGGACAAGCTCCAACCATAAAATAGAGCCATGTCCACCTCTGATCGAATAATCCACTCACGCTATGCCGATGGTACACCAGTATTTGAGGAACAAGAGCCAAATCGCTTACCCAGTGGTAACAAACCCCTACCCGATACCAACGCTACTGGCCCACATTCACAACTGCGATGGGACATAATTAACAATAGAATCTATCAGGCTCGTGAATTTGATGCTAACGGCTATCCAATCCGCGACATTGACTTCACCAGTCCCACCTATAGAAACGGCAATCCACGTCCCAATCATGCGCCACCCCCTCATCAACATCTGTGGCAACTCAACGATCCTCAAATCGGCCCGCGATCGGGTTTTAAGAGACAAGGTGGCGGCGGTTCTCCCCTAGATTTACCCTAAAAATCGGAGTTAAAACCATGCAAGGCATTACTATTACCGACGAAACTACTGATGGTTTCTTAGCTATAAATCTGATAGATATTTTACAAGCGATCGCACCCACAGTTTTAACCAGCCAGTGGCAAATTTCCCACCTAGAATGTCTTGGAACAACAGCCGAACGACTCCATCAAATTGCCGATAATCAGCAATGGATCTCCGGTACATTATTGCTAGAATTAGCAGCAGGAATTACCCAAGTAATTGACGGCAAATTTCAAGGCAACCGTTTAAATGAAAATCAGCCTTGGTTAACTATCACCGCAGTAGATAGTAGCGCTTATGATATTGAAAGCTTAGATGAAAATATCCTTGCTCAAATTCGACAGCAGTTTCAGCAAGTTAGCGAATTGCCAATACTGTTAACTGCCTAATAGGTGCGATCGCCCTTACCCAAAAATTCAACAAACAGAAACCTGTGCGATCGCCCTTTCCCAAAACCACGCGCTCCCTCTGTTTCTGTAAGTTAAACGGAGTGCGATCGCTCCTTTCCCACTTTGACAAAACTAGATCAATTGTAGTAGGATAAAGGCTAACTAAATTTAGGGTAATAGCTCATGCCCCAGATTTTCAGAGCCACATACCGTAATGGCACATTCATCTTAAATAATCCCTGCGATCTGACTGAAGGTACAGAAGTGGAATTATTAATCCAATCATCTTATATAACAACAGTCCCTCGGCGTATTGGTTGGGATGAAAAACTTGCGATCATGGCACAAAAAAAAGATGACCAGCTACTTGATGATGTTAGCACTACCAATTGGGAAATTGAAGAATGGCAATGGTAGTGAATCGGTTCGACGTTTTTTTAGTTAATCTCGATCCCACTGTTGGTAGTGAAATTCAGAAAACTCGACCTTGTGTAGTAATTTCTCCTGATGAGATGAATCATCATATTGCTACAGTTATCGTGGCACCGATGACCACTAAAGGTCAACCTTACCCAACCAGAGTTACTTGTCAGTTTCAAGGGAAAGAAGGACAAATAGTTCTCGACCAAATTAGAACGGTCGATCGAACTAGATTAGTCAAACAGCTAGGACAAATTAGCCTAGATGAACAGCAAGCTGTTTTAAAGATTTTAGCCGAAATGTTTGCTGAGTAGCTCAGTAAAAAGACTTTCTCTAAGAAACCGGGTTTCTAAGGGCTGTGGTAGCTGTAAAAAAGGAGTCTTGTCTTAGTGACGATCGCATATTGACTATTATCCGCCAAAAATAACAAGCGATCGCGCTTCCCCAACTCCGAAAATCTCATCAAAAACTTACCTGTGACCGATTTTACTAATATAACTCCAGGTGGAGGTCTAACAGCCCATGAATCAGCCGGAGGACATACATTAGCACGGCACGTTGATTTAACAGAAACCGAACTCGCTAATCGACTCGCGACTCAAATAACTCTCCCCAGAGCATCATCCTTCCTGAATCGAGAAATTGCCGAACAAGCCATATCAGACGCGATCAATGCTAACCAAACTCAAATTACCAACTGGCTTAGTGGTAATTCCTCACGGTTACAAATCAACCATACTGCTACTAATCCCATCGGCGTTACTCTAACTCGTGGTGCCCCTAGTACCGTACCCGATCACAACCTACAAATCCTTTTCAGAAGAGATTCTACATTACGATTAGGATACTATATTCTAACAGCATACCCAGAACCATGACCGAACAACAATTTCCCGCCCTCGCTCAATTTTGCAGTGCTTACTTCCATCAAGATTGGGATTTAGAAGCACCGGATGCTCTGGGAATTATCCGCAATTATCTCAAAGACGAATCAATTTCCCAAGTGCAACAAACTATCAAAGAAATCGAGCAGTTACTTTCACTTAATCTCGAAACAGAGAAATTAAAAAATTTCCTAGAGTCCGACTTAAAATGCTACTACAATCCTAGAGTTTATAATATATCTCATTCAGATTGGCTACTGTGGGTGCAGATATCTTTGAAACAAGGAGTTTTTACCAGAATCCCTCTATTAGCATAAAGCCGTGATCACCCCTCTCTCAGAAACCGGGTTTCTACGATAACTTTGGCATCCCCACCGAGATATTTAGGAAGAAACCCGGTTTCTTAATCCACGCGATCGCCTTTTCAGAATCAACATTTAAGCCACTGCAAACCCTGTAAACTGTCGCACATAAGGCGCTCGAAATCCCAAAACAATATCCGTTTTCGGTACACCTAATTCTACCAATTCGTTAGCAATTCCTGATTCTGTTAAATCGCGCTGAATCCAAATTTTCCCATCTTTGATATCTACATGAACCACACAACCATAAACTCGCTCTTGATTTTCCCAACCTACATGAACTAAAAGATAGTGATCGCTCTCTTTATCAAGAATTAACTCTTTTTCTGTATCTTCAGATAAATGATTGGCTGTATGTCTTTTTAAGACAGTCTGAACTAACTCTGAATAATTTATTCCTTCCATAAAACAATCTCCTGTTGGCTTGGCTCAAAAACAAGTAACTTTAAGCGATGTTCGGCAATAACTTCCTGAATAAATTGGATCAAAAAAAATTCCCGATAAACTTCAGAAGGAACAGCTAAATACAGAAGGCGATCGGGTTGTTTTTTTCTCAGTGCTGAACGATATAGCAATCCTAAATGATTTGTGAAAAAGTTTTGTAGGGGTTTGGTCTCCAAACCCAGGCGAAAAGAGGGTTTGGAGACCCAACCCCTACGATAAAATATTACGACCTATTTAGGACTGCTATAGTTAAGCGTTTGTCCTAAAGCTGTATGAAATTCACTCACCTGGATCATTCTATTTTACTAAATTTTTTAGACTTTTCTCGAAAGTAACCGAGATTGTTAAGAATCCTCGGTTTCTTTATCCCCCCGCCCGAAATATTTAGGAAGAAACCCGGTTTCTTAATCTACGCGAGCGCCCAAAATTTT
The DNA here is from genome assembly GCF_900010725.2 of Planktothrix serta PCC 8927. Classification (NCBI taxonomy): domain Bacteria; kingdom Bacillati; phylum Cyanobacteriota; class Cyanophyceae; order Oscillatoriales; family Microcoleaceae; genus Planktothrix; species Planktothrix serta. The sequence continues at coordinate 228,252 of NZ_LR734880.1, forward strand.
CTAGGATTAATTTAACACTTTGTCGTCAGATTAATTTTCCCTCACTCTCACCCCGGACTTCAAGGCTTGATCGAGAGAGTGAGTAGGCTTAACAGATAACTGGAAAAAAATTTTACCGGGGAATGGAATAAAAGAAGTGCGATCGCCGTTTAAATAATTAGAACCAAACCAAAAAGGGCGAAAACGATGATTACGACGACTTCTAACCATTCCCAAACCCAGTCCTATACCTGCCGTTTAGCGACGGTTGAAGATGCTAGTGCGATCGCTCCGCTTTGGAAAGCATTTGCCGAGGAACGAGAATCGATTGACCCCTCAATGTTAATTCAACCGAATTTTAACTTTGAACATTATATCACACGCTTACTAGAAAAACCCTTATCTTTTTGTTGGGTATTAGAACATGATCAAACCCTTGTTGGCTGTTTATTCACTTATTTTTATAACGAAAAACCGCCTCAAATCCTGCCTCAAACGATGCAGGAAGAATACAATTTAGATCATCCCTTTGTTCCCCGTCGAGTGGGGTCAGTTTTGGGGTTATATGTGCAACCGGAACACCGTCAAGCCCAAGGTATTCAACTGTTAGCAGAAGCTGCGATCGCTCAAGCAGAAGAATTGAAAGTAACGGATATAGATTTAATGATAGCCGCCGATCAAACGGGAGTGCAAGCGCTGTTACAACGGGCAGGATTTACTAAATCGGCTGTCCAATATACCCGCCATTATGATCTCGCTCCTGATCAAGAATTACCGAGTTTACATCCCCCCACTCCTGAACTTTTAGACGTAGAATTACCCACACCCGGAGCCATTCCTTTACGCGACCCTGAAACCCAAGAATTAATTCGTAATTCTCAGGGTGAAATCGTGTTTTTAATGCCTCTAACAAATGACCAAAAACAAATAATCAAAACCACAACAGGTTCTCCCATTTATCCTACTCCCTTAAGAGATCCAGGCACAAATCAATGGGTGTTTGATCAAAATGGTTATTTAGTGGTTTGTCCTCCCGTTTATGATGAATTGGGGAAAGTTGTTGAGTATCAAGGAATTCCTCAATTTCATTTACCAGCCTATGAATTTGTAGAGGGAGTAATTCGTTTAAAACGCGATGATTTTGGTCGTTATCGGTTTTGTGATGTTGAACGAGATTCTCAAGGTTATGTTCTCCGAACTCCCGATGGTCAATTAATTTTTAAACCTGCAACTGAATTGAATTGATAGTAGTTTTAGATCTGCATTGAAGTTGCTATCGATGCAGATTAATCTCAATATTTTTAGAACGGTGGAGGAATCTATGTCTTGCCCTCGCAATCGTCATGGTCAACCTAAATGTCATATTACCGCCCATCCTGACCACCCTCAAGATAAATTTTGTTCCACCTGTGGACAGCGATTTCAAGAAGCTAATTACTTTAGAGATATTGTATTTTTAACCTCGATTCTATTGGCTGTCATTATTCTCAATTTAGTTCGAGTTTCTAGCTCTCCCCCGCCTCAATCCCCCAGACCCATCAGTAATATAAACAACTATCGATGGGTTGATCTTATTCATCGTGATCACTAAAAATTAAGTCTAAGATCAATCAACAAGTTTCTATCTTTTTATAACCATGAATGCTGAGAATTACCTTGAAGCTATACCCCTATTAGATTGGATTTGTCCTGACTTAACCCCCTATTGGAAATTAGCCAAATCTCCTAATTCAGATCGGATTATTCTGAAGGCTAAAAATGGTTCTGTTGTTCATACCTTTTCTGCTTTAGAAGGGTTTGCCTTACGTTATTTTACAGGACAATTTACCGTTTCTAAGGTTCAAAAGTTCTGTCAAAAAGAAGTTGAAAATCCCTTAGACCCTAATTTTGTTATTCATTTATTACAAAAACTCATTGATCTCAATATTTTATCCCCGGAGCATCAACAAACAGGGATACAACTTAAAACCTGTGTTCATTGGATTGAACATCCTGATGGTTATTGGATACTGCGAAATCCTGAAGACGTGAAATTTATTCAAGTGAGTCAACAAGATAAAACCATTATTGATCAATTAGAATATAATTCTCCTGAGATCATTGCAGCAGAATTTTGTATTTCTCAAAGCTATATCAGACAATTATTACAACTGTTAACTGTAACGGGAATGTTAGAGGGAACTACACCCCCGCCACCTCCGAAACGCAAATTTAATCCGATGCAGTTGCTTTATTTTAGGATTCCTTTGTTTAATCCTGATTTTTGGTTAACTCAAAAGATTGATAAAATTCGTTGGATTTGGAGCCAATTCTTTACAATATTGTTAATTCTATTTCTCACCCTTTCTGGAATTATTGGATATTCTCAAACGTCAGAAATTATCCTGATGGGAGAACAACTGATTAATAATGCTGGCAGTTCTTTAATCATTCCTCTGGGATTATTAACCCTATTAGTTGTGACACTCCATGAATTAGGACACGCTTTTACCTTAAAACATTATGGCGGGATTGTTCCTGAAATTGGATTATTAATGATTATGTTTATGCCTGCGGCTTATACCAATACAACGGATAGTTATTGTTTAGTCAAACGCTATCAACGGGTTTTAGTAGTAGCTGCGGGAGTGTTAGTTCAGTTAATTATTGCCGCCATCGGTTTATTATTATGGAATTGGTCAAATCCAAGTAGTGCGTTATATACCACCAGTTATTTATTAATGACCGCCGCCTTATTAACTATTGCTCTTAACCTCAATCCCCTTTCTAAATTTGATGGTTATTATCTGATGGTTGCTTTAACTGGAATTAACAACCTTCGCAGCCGATCTTTTCAATTTTATAAAAACTTATTGACCGGAAAACCGATTCATGAATCCCCTCATAATACTTGGTTTTTAGCGTTTTATGCTCCCTTCAGTTTTCTCTATATTTACTTTGTTTTAGGGTTTCTGTGGATCAGAATTTTAGATTGGTTCTTGGTTCACATTCCTACCTTGTTTTTTATGTTATTGACACTTTGGTTAATTTACTATTTTATGCCTAATAAAAAGCCCGGAATCAAAAAAAATTAACGAATTAATCATTAACTTAAGGAGAGATTCTACCATGACAACACACCCCAAAAAAATATTACAACCTCGTCAACCTTTAAAAGTTGTTCCTCCTAGTATTCAAGATAGTTCTATTCCTCAACCTGTCCAATCTTCGGAATCTATTTCTAGTTCTAAATCGATATTTTCTCATCGGGGATTAACTGGGGGGATGATTATATTAGGATTAATTAGTATTGGGATGATTCCTCTAAATCCACGATTGAATGGCAAAACAACGATTACCTCAACCGTAGAAAAACGTCAATCTGTTACAATGCCTCAAATGGGAATTTTAAGTCTCCGGGTTCGTTCCAATCAAATTGTAAAACCGGGGGATATTCTTGCTACAATTTCAAGTCCAGAGTTAGATAAACAAATCGCTGATACACAAGAAGCTTTAGCAGAAAATAAAGCTTCTATTACGATTAATCAACAAAAGTTATTTTTAGCTCAATCTCAACTAGAAATTGCTAAAACATCACAAATGATTGCTGAACAAAAGCTTCAAAAGAAGCGCGAAGAACTCCAGAAAGCAACTACAGAAAATCAATTTCCAAAAATTCGAGGAATTCAAAATGAACAGCAAGGAATTCAAAATGAAATTTTAGGGGTTAGAAATCAAATTTCGGGATTAGAAAATGAGATTTCAGGAATTTATAGTGAAATTGAAACGATTGAAATTTCAATAGAAAGCTTAAAAAAACAGCTAGATATGGCTGAAACAGCAATGAAGCAAAGAAAATTAGCGGTTCAAGAAGGCGCCTTATCCGTTTTTTCCCTGGTTGATGATGAGCAGAAAATAGAAGCTCTTAAGGGCGAAATTAATCAACAACAACAGCAAATTTTTACCCGTCAGCAACAGATTAATCAAAAACAAAATCAAATCCGACAGACAGAACAATTAATTGCTCAAAAAAATCAAACGATTGAGTTAAAATCTGAACAAATTAATGAAGTGACTGATTTCTTAGAACAAGAGTTAGATGAAACTCAATACCAAGTTCAACAAAAACTAGCAGAGAGAGTATCGGCGCAAAAAGAAGTTGATGCTGCTTTAGCTGAACTTATGGCTCAACAAAAGTTATTGACCCAAAAAGAATCAGAATTTAATCGTTTACAACAACAAAAACAACAACTGATAATTAAATCTAATATTCCGGGAACTGTAATTACTCCTGATTTGGATTTAGTCAATCATCAAACCTTAGAAGTGGGTCGAGAAATTCTAAATGTTGTTAATTTATTAACCCTAACTGGATTAGTTGAAATTCGCCAAGAAGATATTGATTTAATTAATCCGACTTCACCTGTTATTTTTAAACCTCGTCAGGCTACTCCTCATCAGTATCAAGCCAAAATTCAAAATATTCCACCTGTGATTAAATCCGATGAATCTAATCAAAAATCTGTGCTACAAGTCAAAATATCCATTGATAATGCGGATCAAAAATTACAACCCGGATTAATGGGAGAGGCTCATTTTGAAACTCATAATATGAGAGTTTATCAAGTGATTCAAAGAGAAGTTCTTAAACTATTCCCTTGGTGGAAAATTTAGAGATGAGTTACTGTAAAAATAGTGTGTAATTTAAAATTACGATGAATTCAAGAACAATTACAGAGGTTAAGGAGAATCATTGATTAATTCAACATTTACACAAAAGCGAATTCCTAATATTTCTTCAAAAGCAGATTCAAGATTAGGAATTTTCTCCTGAATCATTTTCACTAAGGTTCGACTGGTAACACCGACACGAGTGCTTTCTGGACTTAACTCAATTAAACTTCCCTGTTGACGCAATAAAGTTTGAATTCCCAAGGGTCTAATTTGGGTTAAAACTTGATGCCAAATTTCATCTAAACTATCACAAGGAATAAACCCTAATTCCCCTGTATCGCCATCTTCATCCACATGAACTAAGCGACAATAACGCACCTCACATCCCACTTCTTTTAATTCTTTAAACAGTTCGGGAACCATCCCCGGTAAAGCCCAATATCGTCGGGGTATTTCAATTTCTAAACGAGCATAAGGTTTATCCGTTGTAAAATAAATTCCCAGGGGAACTCCCGCTTCTAATAAAGATGTATCTTCCGTATATTCTTCACCTGCGCTAATGGAATATTTGTCTAAACAGGTTTTAAATTGTTCAAATTTAGGTTCATATTCAAACAAGGAAAACCCCACCATAATCACGGTATCACCTAACTGTAAACAGCGTTTTTGTTGAGCAACACCTAAGCGATAACGGATTTGACTCATGGCGGTATGTCTTAAGGATTGTTCGGTGTAAATACTATTTCCATTTAATCCATGAGATTCTAAACGAGAAAGAATTCGGGTCATATCTCTTTGAATGGCAACTTTAAATTCAAACAGGCGATCGCGTTCCTGTTGCAACTTTTGAAAGTCTTGTTCCAGGCGATTTAATTTCTCTTCTGCATTTTTTAATTTTTGCGTTGAAGATTTTAAATGCTGGGAAAGGGTGTTAATTTGGTGATGGGTTTCTTGACGCAAACGGAAATAGTCTTGAATTAAGCGAGTTGCATATTCGGGAGAATCAAACTCAAACCAATCACTTTGTAAATGACGATAGGCAAAAATTTCATGCAGTTTTGCTTGATCTTTTTGAGGTTCAGGACTACTAAATATTTCGATCACTTTTAACGCATAGGGAACCTGATCATTAAGGATTTGATTCCGCGTTAATACCTGCTTAGACATTTCAATTTTAAATCGTTTTGTCCCTTCAGCTTGTAATAGATAAATATTACCTTCTAGCTCTGCCATATTGATTAAAACCTCACTTATGATCTTAACGGATAGCCTTTATTCCCAAAGGTTTGATTCACTTCCTATCTCATATTGGGTTGATAAAAAATCTGAATAATTGTTAAAAAGCCGAGTCTGGTGATCGAATTGAACTATCAATCAATCTCTAAAACTTAGAGATGTTTAAATTATTGCAAAATTAACGATTTTCTTCATCCTCAATCTTCTAAATTAACTCCTAATTCACGAAGTTTTTCTGCTAAACGTTCAGCCCGTTGGCGTTCTTCTTCCGCCCGTTGGTGTTCTTCTTCAGCCCGTTGTTCAGCAAGATTTGCTCTTTGGCGTTCCTGTTCCCTGGCTTCTTCTGGCCAAACTAAAATTTCTCCTTGGGGACTCCACCACCGCAACCAAGACCCGGTTCTGCCCTCCCTAGAACCCTCCCACAGTCCGAGATAGAGGTCTAAACCCGTTATCCAATAGCGTCCCGTTTCATCTGGAGGTTGCAATTGATACCGTTCCGACTGTAAACGGTAAACTTCTAAGTGGGAGGTATCCGGTCGAAAAATTACATAAGTAGGAACACGGATAATTTGTTCATAAAATAACCATTTCCCGATGCGTTGTTGGGACTCAACGGAATATTCCTCTCCGTAGGTCTCCGAGAGAAATTCCATCACCACCGTTGGAATTGGCCCTTCTGTATGGGGGGTATAGCTACGACGGGGATAACTGTGGAGCCAAGGTTCCACAGGTTGCACATACATCCAGTCCGGTGCTTTACAGATCATGCGGCTGTTAATGGCGGCACAGAGGGCAAAATTACTGGTGATTAAAGCATTGTCGCATTTATCCGGTAAATCACTGAGAGCGAGTCGCAGTGCTGTTGCTAAAAGGGGATGGTCTGTATTTTCCACGGGATCATCTGGCAAAATAAAGTTATCTGGCAACCGGGGCCAGGTAATGTTAAACTGCGGAACCAGAACGGGTAAACGAGCAGTCATCGTGTTCCTCAGCCGAAAAATAGTTTTTAATTCCATAATTATAATTGATAAATTCCAAATTAACACTCGATTTTTAATTGCTCATAAACTATGATTAAAACTGAATTCGTTAATGTTACGTTTAATCTAGGGACGGCTTTAGAAAAAATTGCACTCAGAGAAATTAATCTAACGATTCCTGAAGGTCAGTTTGTGACGGTTATTGGTAGTAATGGAGCGGGAAAATCAACATTATTGAATGTTTTAACCGGAGATATTATTCCCAATTCGGGTAAGGTTTGGATTAATTATCAAGAGGTAACAACTTGGTCATCCTCAAAACGAGCTAAATTTGTGGCGAGAGTTTTTCAAAATCCTTTAGCGGGTTCCTGTGCTAATTTAACCGTTGAAGAAAACTTAGCTTTAGCCTATCGTCGAGGGTCTTTAAGAGGGTTTCATTCTGCCTTAAATCATCGCTTACGAGATCAATTTCGCTCGCAGTTAGCCCGGTTAAATTTAGGCTTGGAAAATCGTTTAAGCGATCGCATGGGATTATTATCAGGAGGTCAACGTCAAGCGGTAAGTTTATTAATGTCAACCTTAGCTCCCCATCAAGTTTTACTCCTCGATGAACATACGGCAGCCCTTGACCCAAAAACGGCAAATTATATTCTACAATTAACCCGTGAAATTGTAAATGAAAACCGATTAACAACCTTGATGGTGACTCATAGTATGCGTCAAGCTTTAGATTTAGGCGATCGCACCTTAATGTTACATGAAGGAAAAATTATTTTTGATATTTCCGGTTCCCAACGTCAGGGGTTAACGGTTACTGACTTACTCCAGTTATTTGAACAACAGCAACAAGAAGCTTTAACGGATGATGCCCTTTTATTGGGATAAATTATTGTTTAAATGTGATACAATCATAAAAAACTAAAGGTAAATTCATGAATATTAGATCAAAAAATCACTTAATTACTTTAATATTAACCAGTAGTTTTTTAATGTTATTTGGGGGATGCGATCGCAATATAACCCCGACAACAACATCAGAAGTCGCCGAAGTCACCGCGACTCAACCGCCTAAACCTCAACCCTATACAAAAGCAGCAGAATTAGTGGCGGTGGGTGATCTGATGATGCACGGCGCACAAATTAAATCCGGTTATAACCCAACTACAAAAACCTATAATTATGATAATTTTTTTACTGAAGTTAAAGGGATTTTATCTTCTGGAAATTGGATTATTGGTAACTTAGAAACGACTTTAGCAGGCCCAGAAACCGGGTATACTGGATATCCTTTATTTAATGCCCCAGATCCCCTAGCTGATGCGATCAAAAAAGCCGGGTTTAATATTATTTCTACGACTAATAATCATTCCTTAGATCGAGGAGAAAAAGGCGTTTTAAAAACCTTAGAAAATGTTAAAAAACGAGGTTTAATTCCAGTTGGGACAGCTACCTCTGCTCAAGAAGCTGCTAAAATTGTTATCGTTGAAAAGAATAATATTTCTATGGCGATTTTAGGCTATAGTTATGGAACAAACGGCATCCCAATTCCTAAAGGTAAAAATTATTTAGTGTCTCTTATTGATGCCAAAAAAATTACTCAAGATATTACTAAAGCTCGTCAATCTGGGGTCGATCTTGTTACCGTTATTTTACATTTTGGCTTAGAATATCAACGTCAACCCAATGCTGAACAAAAAGCCTTAGTAAAACAGTTAGTGAATGCCGGGGCTAATATTATTTTAGGTAGTCATCCCCATGTTGTCCAACCCTATCAAATTATTGAACAAACTGACAAGTTAGGAAAACCTAAAAAAGCAGTTGTGATTTATTCTATGGGGAATTTTATCTCTAATCAACGGGAAAAATATCGAGATTTGGGAGTGGTTTTTAAAGTTAATATTTTAAAACATTTCCCCGATGAAACCACTGAAATTAAAGATATTAAAGCGATACCCACTTGGGTACATCGCTATAGCCAGAATGGAAAATATCAGTTTCGAGTTCTTCCAATTGAACAGGTGTTAAAATCTCGGAAAGACCCATTATTATCGCCCTCAGATTATCAACAATTAGAAATCGACTTAAAGAATATGAATCGTCATCTGAATTCCTTCCAATAGAAACCGGGTTTCTGACCCTGGTGTCATCCCCAAAAATCTTTCTAAAGACTGAGGTAAATTGTGCAAGATTATGTGACTATGTGATTATATAAATAGAGTCTAATAATAATTGGGTAGATAAGCACTATGGCAACCAGAAAGCATTACATCCCTTCTGAACAATATCGTCAGATGTTAGTGCGTGATGGCGATCGCCGTTTTAAAGAATGGCATGACAGCTTCTTAAACTACCAACTGGTATTTCTAGCAGATATGAAACGCAAAGCAACATAATTTTTAGTCGATCAAAAGACCCGCGCAGCGAGTCTTTATTTTTGATTAATCTTCTTCTAACGCCTTTAACAACATTTCTCCTATTTGTTGACAACCGACTAATTTCATCCCCTCAGACATAATATCTCCCGTGCGATATCCCCAATCTAATACTTTTAAAACGGCATTTTCCAACTTGTCCGCAGCAACGGGTTGATCTAAACCATAGCGTAACATCATCGCAGCGCTCAGGACTTGGGCGAGGGGGTTGGCTTTATCCTGTCCCGCAATATCTGGCGCTGACCCGTGAACAGGCTCAAACACCCCAGGGCCAGATGCTCCTAAACTGGCAGAAGGTAACATTCCGATACTTCCCGTTAACATTGCTGCCGCATCGGAGAGAATATCGCCAAATAGGTTCCCCGTGACAATTGTATCAAACTGTTTGGGGGCGCGAACTAACTGCATAGCTGCGTTATCTACATATAAATGAGATAACTCGACATCGGGATATTCTGAGGCGAGTAAGGTGATGCGATCGCGCCATAACTGAGACACATCCAAGACATTCGCCTTATCTACAGAACAGAGTCTACCTCGACGCTTCTGGGCGGTTTCAAACCCCACACGGCCAATGCGGTCAATCTCAGATTCGGTGTAAGCCATTGTATTGACACCGCGTTTTTCCCCGGTTTCCGTCTCAAAAATTCCCTTGGGTTGTCCAAAATAGATTCCGCCTGTTAGTTCGCGGACAACCATAATATCGACGCCTTCCACAATTTCTTTTTTCAAAGATGAAGCATCAATTAAATGAGGTAAAATCGTCGCCGGACGCAAATTGGCAAATAATTGTAATCCGGCCCGTAACCCTAACAACCCGGTTTCTGGCCGTTGATGGCGGGGTAAATTGTCCCATTTGTATCCCCCAATGGCTGCCAACAGTACCGCATCACTCTTGAGACACTGTTCTAAGGTTTCTGGGGGAAGGGGTTCTCCGGTGGCGTCAATGGCGACTCCTCCCATCAACGCTTGATGAAAATTGAACGTAATATTTAGTTGCTTGCCAACGACTTTTAACGCATCGACCGCCACCGCTATAATTTCAGGGCCGATTCCATCGCCAGGAAGTAGAGTAATGCGGTAGTTTTGACTCATAAGACTGGGTAGTTACAACAAGGATTAGGTCGGACAATGTTGAGCAGATTCAGCGATCGCCCAACCTTTAACGATAGCATTCTTCGATCAAAAAAGGTCGGCTTTAGCTTAAACTAGAAGATAAAAGCTTTTAAATTTCCACCGTTAGCGGAATAAAAACAGATAGAGGAGGGCAAGGATATGGATTATCAAAAAATTTTAGTGGCAATTGACCGAACTCCCCAAGCCGAGTTTGTTTTTCATCAAAGCTTACAACTGGCTAAAGTTTATAAAAGCCAGTTAAAGCTGTTTCATTGTATTAGTGTATCCCCAATGATTTTAGGTTCTCCTGGGGATTTATATGGTCAACGATTAAACCATGGGGCACAAATTCAACATGAATTAATTGAACAAGAAATTAATGAAGTTTCGGGATGGTTGTCAACCTTTGTTAATTATGCTGAACAGCAAGGAGTTTCTATCGAAACCGAATATCAAGTGGGAGAAGCAGGATATTGGATTCGAGAAATGACGAAAAAATGGGGGGCTGATTTAGTGGTTGTCGGAAGACGTAACCGTTCAGAATTAGCAGAATTGTTTTTAGGAAGTGTGAGTAATTATGTGGTTCATCATGTTAAATGTTCTGTCTTAGTCGTCCAACAACCTGAAGATTAAGACTCAATCATTACCTTTAAGGTCGAGAGGCAATCACAGCATAAAATGGGTCACTTCCTCCCATTCCTAACATTTGCATAAATAGAGGAGTTTTAGATTGATTTGCAATCACTTCGGGAGGATTAAACCCAGTTAAGTTGTTGCTTTGAACTGAATTCAAATATCCTTTGACTAATTCGAGTCGATTGGCTTCTGTTTCTTCTCGCCAGGCTGCGATCGCTTTTTGATAAAACATTCGATTAGAAAAGCTAACAATTGTGATTCCACCGGGTTTTAAAATTCGATGAATCTCGGAAAAAATAGCTTCAGGATATTGTAAATATTGAATAGAAACACAGATTAAAACGGCATCAAAATCTTGATCAGATAGGGGAAGTTTAGGATTTTGGTTTAAGTCTTGAATAAAATAATGATCGAGTTGAGAATTTTTGGCTAATTCTTCTTCATTCATTCCATGTCCTTCGACGTGAGCAAATTCAATCTCACTCGGAAGATGGGACACCCAACTACTCATTAAATCTAATATCCGAGTTTGGGGTTTTAGACGGTTTCGATACAGGGTAGTTAACTGATCAATAAACCCTTCATCGACGTGAGTAACAAACCGGGGAAAGGAGTAAAATAGGGAGTCATCTGTCTCATCTAATTTAATCCGTTGATGACGTTGAAGTAACATAATGGGGTTGATTAAGGGAGGGTTTAATTTGATCTGGCAATCCGAATATTAAGAATTGTATACTAATTTTGATTCAATGGGTACAACAATTCTAATATTGATTTATTAATCAAAAATTAACCCGACTTAGAATCAATCCTTAAAAATATCATAGGAACTTATGCCTCGCACACCCATATTATCTTTTGATCGGGGTACATTGTTATTACATCCCCCCCCAAAAGGGAAAAGTTGGATTGATTTTGCTACCTGGGATGATCGGGTAGAAAAGTTTAGAATTCCTGCTTATTATTATCGTGCGTTAGTGGAAACTTTACGAAAAAATGAAGTTCCTTTTATTGATCAAGCTCCTAATTTTACCTCATTACAATTAACCCCTAGTTTTGAAATGCCTCCTTATCTCCATCAACAGGAAGCCTTAGAAGCTTGGCAAGCGGTGGGGAGTCAAGGGGTTGTGGTTTTACCCACAGCTTCGGGTAAAACCTATTTAGCTCAATTAGCGATGCAAGTCACGGGATATAGTACCTTAATTGTTGTCCCAACCTTGGATTTAATGCACCAATGGTATGCTCATTTATTAGCCGCTTTTCCTGATGTTGAAATTGGGTTATTAGGAGGAGGTTCTAAGGATAGAACGCCGATTTTAGTGGCAACTTATGATAGTGCAACCATTCATTGTGAAACCTTGGGAGAAAAATATGGGTTATTAATTTTTGATGAATGTCATCATTTACCAACGGATTTCTATCGAGTGATTGCTGAATATTCCCTGGCACCTTATCGGTTAGGGCTAACAGCAACTCCTGAACGTTCAGATGGCAGACATAGTGATTTATTACTGTTAATTGGGTCTACGGTTTATCGGAAAACACCGGAACAGTTAGCAGGCGGAGCATTAGCTAATCATAAAGTTGTCCAGATTTTAGTTAAACTTTCTCCTAAAGAACGAGATATTTATCAAGAGCAAATGAAAATCAGAAATGAGTTTATTAAACAGAATAATATTAAATTATCAAGTTTAGAGGGGTGGAAACAATTTGTGATGTTGAGTGCGCGATCGCCGTTAGGAAGACGGGCAATGTTAGCCCACCGACAGGCGAAAGATATTTCATTATGTACGAATGGAAAATTAAGAATATTAGCCGATTTACTAGCACAACATTATCCTGAAAAAACTTTGATTTTTACGGCTGATAATTCAACGGTTTATCGCATTTCCCAAGGGTTTTTAATTCCGGCTATTACCCATCAAACCCCGATTAAAGAACGCCATGAAATCTTAACAAAATTTAGAGAGGGAGATTATAAAGCTTTAGTCGCATCCCATGTTTTAAATGAAGGCGTTGATGTTCCTGATGCTAAAATTGCGATTATTTTATCAGGAACAGGTTCAGAACGAGAATATATTCAACGGTTAGGGCGAGTTTTACGCAAAGGGAATACTCCCAATAAACAAGCGATTTTGTATGAAGTGGTTACGGAAGATACCACTGAAGAACGCACTTCTCAACGTCGCAAAGGAGAAACGAAATCTAAACCCCAACCCCCGAAAAAATCCTCGAATTCTGATTATCAACAATTAGATATTTTTCAACCGACTCCTTTATATGGTCGCACCAATTCTCAAAGCAAACGAGTTGCTGAATCTTCTGAACAATGGAATACTTCTGAAGAATCTGAATATAATAGGGAACAGGGAACAGGGGACAGGGAACAGGAAGAACAAGATTTTACCCTCTAGGTTTGCTGCTCCAGTCTTGATAAATTGCCGTGTTTCTATGGCTAGTATATGATAGAATTTAAAATCATAAATATTTTTTTACAACTCTGAGAAGGTAATTAACCATGAACTCACCAAATCAGCCTTTATTAAAGGATTTTAAAGTTTTCCCTAAACATATAGGAACATGGCAAGGGAACTGGATTATTTTTGATGAGAACTATCAAGAAAAAACTCGATTTACGGCGGTTTTAACCCAGAATATTGTTGAAAATCAGTGGGTGCAAACTAATGTTACAACCTATAGTAATGGTCAATGTGTCACTCAACATTTTCTGGGGACGGTCATTGGAGAAGGAAAACTTTTAATCGACAGTTCAGACTCTGCCTTTGCCGATTATAAATCCATAGCCATTGAAGCGGATGAAAATATAATTGTTTTTCAAGTTTGGGATAAACAAACAGGTCAATTAAGGGCGGTTGAAACCATTACTTTGATTAATCCTTCTGAACGAGTTAGAACAACCCAAAGTTTAAATCCAGAAACGGGTAAACTTCGGGGATTTATGGTGATTACAGAACAGAAAATTGTCGAAAAAGATTCAGCGTGATTTCAGTAAGTTGTGAATTTAGGAACCTTGATTTCTCATGCTACCTTCTGAACTTTTAAGTTATAAACAACAGGGAGAAACGGTAATTCCCCTGCGGTTAAATATTGATACGAAACACATCAATTTAGCAACGGAAGTCATTCGGTGTTTTGAAGAATCTGTGAATCAAACCCAAGGGGAATTAAATAAACGGTTACAGGAATTTGAAGGAGATAGTCCTGATTATCGGTTGAAACGAGGGTTAGCCCATTTATTAAGGGGGAGTTTTTGTACTTTTGAGGTCGTTAGTCCTTTAGAACCTGTGGAATTACGACAAAAAGTATTTGCATTATCCGCGAAAACAATGCCGAGTTATGGGTCTACGGAACACACCTTAGAACAGTTAGCAACGCAACTGAGTCAAGACTTAAATCGAGAGGTTTTACCCCATCAAATTCTATCGGGTCTTTATGCAGATTTACAGGAAAATCGGATTTTAACACAATTAGATTCCCCGACTCCAGAGGCGTTATTACATCGTTATAATCTCTCTCAAGTTCAGGGAATTTTTTATCAAGCCAGTAAAATTGTGATTAATGCCTATCGCAATGATCCAGGGGAATATAAACTCTTATTTCGCTATTTAAAATTATTTCAATTAATGACCTATATTGAAGGAGATGCAGATCAAGGGTTTACTTTAACTATTGATGGGCCGACAAGTTTATTTAAAGCGAGTACCCGCTATGGTTTATCCTTAGCGAAAATGATTCCAGCGTTACTCCACGTTACGAAATGGAGTTTAAAGGCTAAATTACAACAACGTGACCCCTATACTCGTGTGGTAAGAACGGGTTATTTTAGTTTGAATTCTGATTGCGGTTTAGTCAGTCATTATCCGCCCGGTAAACCCTATGATAGCATGATTGAACAATCCTTTGCCGAGCGTTGGAATACGTTAAAAACGGAGTGGAAATTAGAACGAGAAGTGGATTTAATTCCGCTTCCAGGGAGTGTAATGATTCCTGATTTTCGATTAGTTCATCCCGATGGACGGGTATTTTTATTAGAGATTATTGGCTATTGGCGACCGGAATATTTACAGAAGAAGTTTTACCAGGTTCAACGCTCTGGATGTGATTTCTTAATTTTAGCAATTTCTGAACGATTGAATTTAGAAAATGCCGGAATTGATGTTAATCATCTTCCGGTTCCGGTGGTTTGGTTTAAGGATAAGTTATTGCCAAAAGCGGTATTAGAACTGATTGAAAACAAGCCCTCCTAATATTCCATCCTTTAATGCTTGCTACAAATACTTGAGCGGGTGGGTAATAACTTTTTTCTATTCCCTGTTCCCTGTTCCCTGTTCCCCGTTCCCTGTTCCCTGTTCCCTTAGCATAAACAAAAATCCCCCACCCGAAGGTAGGGGATGTTTTTAATTACCTATCAAACGAGGATTCAGTTAACGTTACATCAACCGAACTTACCCGCAGTCGAGGCAATTAGGAAGGCTGCGTAGGTGAGGATATAGCCAACGGTGAAGTGAGCTAAACCAACCACACGAGCTTGAACGATGGACAGAGCAACGGGTTTGTCTTTCCAACGAACCAGGTTCGCCAGAGGAGTCCGTTCATGTGCCCAGACAATCGTTTCGATTAACTCTTGCCAGTAACCCCGCCAAGAGATCAGGAACATAAATCCAGTTGCCCAAACTAGGTGTCCAAAGAGGAACATCCAAGACCAGACCGACAGGTTATTAGTTCCATAAGGGTTGTAGCCGTTAATTAACTGAGCCGAATTCAGCCACAGATAGTCACGGAACCAGCCCATCAGGTAGGTGGAGGATTCGTTGAACTGAGCAACGTTTCCTTGCCAGACGCCCAGATGCTTCCAGTGCCAGTAGAAGGTTGTCCAACCAATGGTATTCAGCATCCAGAACATCGACAGGTAGAAAGAGTCCCAAGCAGAGATGTCGCAAGTACCGCCACGGCCAGGGCCATCACAAGGGAAGGCATAGCCGAAGTCTTTCTTGTCGGGCATCAGCTTAGAGCCACGAGCATCCAACGCACCTTTGACCAAAATCAGGGTGGTGGTGTGCAGACCCAGAGCGATCGCATGGTGAACTAAGAAGTCCCCAGGGCCAATCGTCAGGAATAAGGAGTTGCTACCAGAGTTGATAGCTTCTAACCAACCGGGCAACCAAACGTTACCGTAGTTGGGCCAAGCGGTGCTGGCGATGCTGTCAGGGTTCGACAGCAACACATCCATGGCATAGAGTGCTTTACCTTGGGTCGCTTGGATGAATTGAGCAAAAACGGGTTCAATCAGAATTTGCTTTTCAGGGGTTCCAAAGGCAACCACGACATCGTTATGGACATATAAGCCCAGAGTGTGGAAACCGAGGAACAGAGACACCCAACTTAAGTGAGAGATGAGGGCCTCTTTGTGCTGTAGCATCCGATCCAAGACATTGCCTTTGTTCTGTTCGGCATCATAGTCGCGCACCAGGAAGATTGCCCCGTGAGCGAAAGCTCCGACCATTAAGAACCCAGCAATATATTGGTGGTGGGTGTACAGCGCCGCCATCGTGGTGTAATCCTTAGCGATGAAGGCGTAGGGGGGCATCGCATACATATGCTGTGCCACCACAGAGGTGATCACACCCAGCGCAGCCAGAGCAAATGCTAACTGGAAGTGCAGGGAGTTGTTCATGGTGTCGTACAACCCTTGATGAGGCAGGTTGAACGGCCCTTCATTTTTCATCCCGAACAGAGGATCTTTGGAATTCATCATTTCTTTGATGCTATGACCAATTCCAAAGTTTGTCCGGTACATATGGCCGGCAATGATGAACAACACTGCGATGGCCAGATGGTGGTGAGCCATATCCGTCAACCAGAGAGACTCGGTTTGAGGATGGAAGCCACCTAAGAAAGTCAAGATTGCGGTTCCAGAACCTGTAGAGGTTCCGAAAACATGGCTTGCTGTATCCGGGCTCTGGGCGTATACACCCCAGTTGCCTGTGAAGAAGGGAGCCAGACCTGCCGGGTGGGGCAGAGTGCTGAGGAAATTATCCCAACCCACGTGCTGTCCACGAGATTCAGGAATAGCAACGTGAACCAAGTGACCAGTCCAAGCCAGGGAACTAACCCCGAACAGACCTGCCAAGTGGTGGTTCAAACGAGATTCTGCATTCTTGAACCAGGACAAACTGGGACGATACTTCGGTTGAAGGTGTAACCAACCTGCGAACAGGAAGATCCCAGCCAGAATCAACAGGAAGATAGACCCTTGATACAGGTCAGCATTTGACCGCATCCCGATGGTGTACCACCAGTGATACACCCCAGAGTAAGCGATATCAACTGGGTTAGAAGCACCCGCTTGGGTGAAAGCTTCTACCGCAGATTTGCCAAATTGGGGATCCCAAATGGCGTGAGCAATGGGGCGAATATTTAAAGGATCTTTGACCCATTGCTCAAAATTACCTTGCCAAGCGACGTGGAATAGGCTGCCTGAAGTCCAGAGGAAGATGATAGCGAGGTGACCGAAGTGGGAGGCAAAAATCTTTTGGTAAAGATTTTCCTCTGTCATGCCATCATGGGTCTCGAAATCATGGGCTGTGGCAATCCCATACCAAATCCGACGTGTTGTCGGGTCTTGGGCCAAGTCCTGGCTAAATTTGGGGAATTTAGTTGCCATAAGTCCTAACTAAATCGTGTTCTTTTTTGTTCCGCTTCAGGGGGAAGAAGAAAGCGGATTAAGCGTTCTCCCGCCCCTGAGCAGAGAGTTTTCATCCTACTGAAATAATTCGGGCTAGGAAGAATGCCCAGGTTGTAGCAATTCCTCCTAAGAGGTAGTGAGCTACACCAACCGCACGACCTTGAGTAATACTCAGAGCGCGAGGTTGAATTGCAGGGGCTAATTTCAGCTTATTATGCGCCCAAACAATGGACTCAATTAATTCTTGCCAGTAGCCGCGACCACTGAACAGGAACATTAAGCTGAACGCCCAGACGAAGTGGGCACCCAAGAACAACAGACCGTAGGCAGAAAGGGCTGACCCGTAGGAAGTGATCACCTGAGCAGCTTGCGCCCACAGGAAATCACGCAGCCATCCATTAATCGTAATGGCGCTTTGGGCAAAGTTGCCGTTGGTGATGTGAGAAATAGTGCCGTCTGTACCAACTGTTCCCCAGACATCGGATTGCATCTTCCAGCTAAAGTGGAAAATCACGATGGAGAGAGAGTTGTACATCCAGAACAGACCCAGGAAAACGTGATCCCAGCCGGATACTTGGCAGGTACCACCCCGACCAGGCCCGTCGCAAGGGAAGCGGAAACCTAATTCACTCTTATCAGGAATCAGGCGAGAGCTACGGGCAAATAAAACGCCTTTGAGCAGAATTAAAACCGTAACGTGAATCGTGAAGGCATGGATATGGTGAACCATGAAGTCCGCCGTACCTAACACGATTGGCATCATTGCCACTTTGCCGCCGACGGCAACAACACCGCCGCCAAACACAGGGCTAACACTGGCCAAAGCATGGGGAGCAGTGCTACCCGGAGCTAGGGCGTGAATGTGTTGTACCCATTGGGCAAACACAGGTTGGAGTTGAATCCCTGTATCGGAGAACATATCTTGGGGACGACCAAATGCACGCATTGTGTCGTTATGGACGTACAAGCCGAAGCTGTGGAAGCCCAAGAAGATACAGACCCAGTTCAGGTGGGAGATAATTGCATCGCGGTGACGAAGCACACGATCGAGCAAGTTGTTAACGTTGTTGGCCGGAACGTAATCGCGCACCATAAAGATGGAAGCGTGAGCGCCCGCACCCACAATCAGGAATCCGCCAATCCACATATGGTGGGTGAACAGAGACAACTGCGTGGGGTAATCCGTCGCAATGTATGGATAGGGAGGCATTGAGTACATGTGGTGAGCCACAATGATGCTCAAAGATCCCATCAGTGCGAGGTTAATCGCCAACTGAGCGTGCCAAGAGGTGGTCAGGATTTCATAGAGACCTTTGTGGCCTTCTCCGGTTAAGGGGCCTTTGTGTGCCTCTAAGATTTCCTTCATGCTGTGACCAATGCCCCAGTTTGTCCGGTACATGTGGCCAGCAATGATGAACAGGACTGCGATCGCCAGGTGATGGTGTACGGTGTCGGTTAACCATAGACCACCTGTTTGTGGGTTTAATCCCCCTTTGAAGGTTAAGAAGTCAGAGTAGACTCCCCAATTCAAGGTAAAGAAAGGAGTTAAACCTTGTTTAAAACTGGGATACAGTTCTGCCATCAGGTTGGGGTTGAGGATGAATTCATGGGGTAAAGGAATATCCTTGACCGCCACTCCCGCATCCAGCAACTTGTTCGCGGGTAAGGACACATGGATTTGGTGCCCTGCCCAAGCCAAACTGCCCAGACCTAACAATCCAGCCAGGTGATGGTTCATCATCGACTCCGCATTCTGGAACCATTCCAGTTTGGGAGCGCGTTTGTGGTAGTGGAACCAACCAGCAAACAGCATTAAACCGGCCATCACCAGCGCACCAATGGCGGTGCAGTAAAGCTGGTAGGAGTTTGTGAAACCGGAAGACCGCCACATTTGGAATAATCCAGAGGTAATCTGAATTCCGTGGAAGCCACCGCCCACATCACCGTTTAAAATTTCTTGGCCGAAAATTGGCCATACAACTTGAGCGCTGGGCTTAATCCCCGTAGGGTTAGCCAGCCAAGCTTCGTAGTTTGAAAACTTAGCGCCGTGGAAGTAGGCGCCACTTAACCAGATAAAAATCACGGCTAAATGGCCGAAATGGGCGCTAAAGATTTTACGCGAAATATCTTCTAAATCGCTGGTATGACTATCGAAGTCGTGAGCGTCGGCGTGGAGGTTCCAAATCCAAGTGGTTGTACTTGGCCCTTTGGCTAAGTCACGGCGGAAATGTCCAGGTTTAGACCATCTTTCAAAAGAGGTAGGAACCGGATCTTCGCTGACCGTAACTTTTACTTTTGCCTCACGCTCTGGAGGACTGATTGTCATTTAGACTCTCCTCGACCTGTGACAAAAAATAAGTAACGTTGCAGATTTTGACAGAAGTTATACCCCTTTTTCAAAATCCTTCACAAAAGTTAGCGCTTCGTTAAATTGTTTCATAGATAAATTTCTATGAGACTAATTATTCAGGTTTACACCTGCACTAAAACCAACCTTTGTTCGGGGGCAACAAGACACCCTTGTATTGGCCATAAGGCTTTTTAAATTTTATTTCGACAGCAACGCCCCACTCAAAGCCTTGTAGAGCAAGGACTTCCCTGTGGGATTGCTGTTGTCTCTAAATGATATATCATCTTTTGGAATCTGGGGGGAATGACTTGGTAACAATAATTAAAATTCCCTCAGATTCTCTCATTCTCATCTGTTTTGCCTTCACAAAGGTTTAAAAAAGTCAAACCTTTCTCAACAAATGTTATAAAACTTAAAATTTATCCGAAGGGTAAATTTTAGGGTAGGGTAGCAGAGTATAGTGAACAGCAACCTGTGATTCCTTCAGTTATAAAAGTTACAAAATATTGCAGACGTTTCAGAAATTAAAAACGTCATCTTTCAGAATTCCTCAAGGAACCGCAAATCGCAATTATCCCCCAGAACCGACGGATCAAGGTTGACTGCCAGGGGCCGCTCATTTTCAATGGAAGAGTTATGGACAAGACTGGATTAGGGTTTCTAAAAAGGATTAATCTGTTGAACCTCATGCTTCAGGAGTGGACAAAAATAAAAACCCCACTCACTAGCTTATTAGCGGCATTAATAATAGTGACCATCGTTGGATGTGGTAATTCCGCCTCGGAAGTTACGCCCCACAGCCCTTTATCCCTGACAATCCCCCAATCCATCCCACCCATTGTGGACGTTTCTCCTCCCAACCTCATCCAGAAACTCCATCAATCCCTTGATGCTTACCAACCTCAAGTCAGCATCCTCAACCCCAAACCCGATGCACTCATCGAAGACGATACAATTAATCTGCAACTCCAGGTTCAGGGTTTACCTTTATTCCAAGATCCCCCATCCGGTTTAGGGCCACATTTACAAGTGATCCTCGATAACCAACCCAATATCAATATTTACGATATCTCCACCCCCATCACCTTCTCTAATTTAGACCCCGGAACCCATACCCTCCGAGTTTTTGCTGCCTATCCTTGGGACGAAAGCTATAAAAATGAAGGGTCTTTTGCCCAAAGCACCTTTCATATTTTTACCAAAACCGATCTTGATCACCCCAATCAGGATCTCCCCCTGCTCACCTATAATCGCCCTCAAGGGGTATATGGTGCAGAACCCATTTTACTAGACTTCTATCTCAGCAATGCTCCTCTCCATCTTGTCGCCCAAGAAGACCCAACGGATGAAATTGTAGATTGGCAAATTCGCATTACCGTTAACGGCGAAAGTTTTACAACCAACCAATGGCAACCGTTATATTTAAAAGGATTTAAACCGGGTAAAAACTGGGTAAAAATTGAATATCTCGATGAACAAGGAAATCCCGTTGATAACGTTTTTAATAAAACAGCCCGTGTTATTACTTATGATCCCAATCTCAAAAATACCCTCTCCCAACTAATTCAAGGAAAATTATCTTGGGCTGAAGTTAAAGGCATTGTCAATCCTAATTCTGCCCTTCCCGATGAAATTCAAACCCCTGAACCCGAAATTATTTCTCCAGTAGAGCCCACTTCCGAACCCGCAGAAATTTCTATTCCAGTTGTAGAACCGACTCCCGAACCAGAAGATACTATTTCTGAACCGGAAGAAATTCCTGTTCCCCTAGAAGATACTATTTCTGAACCGGAAGAAATTCCTGTTCCCCTAGAGGAAATACCTTCGGAAACAGAAAGTTATATCCCTGAACCCGAACAAATTCCATCGGAAATTGAACCCGAACCTCCACCTGTAGAACCGACCAGATTAGAAGCCAAAATAGAAGAAACAATACCCAAACCCTTAGATATTCAGGCAGATATTCCCTCTCAACCCGCAGTTTCTCCTGAACCCCAACCGCAAAAATGGGGTGGATTTTTAAGTCGTTTTCGTCTTCCCTTCTTGAATCAAATTTCAGTAACATCCAATCCTCCGACAACCTTACCTGAAATTGTAGATCAAGTTCCGATTCCCGAACCCACCACCGAACTGCAACCCGGAGAAACCCCTAACCTCGTTCCTGAACTTCCTTCAGAGACTGAAAATCCTATCTCTGCAACAGAAGTTTCCCCACCCGAATCAACCGTTGAACCCGACATCCTTCCAGCAGCATCCCAAACCCTTAACACGGATTAAAGGAGGACTTAGATTTCATAGAGTAAGTTAACCGTTTTTTCAGCCGTTGACGTATTCTATGAAATCTCTTTAAGTCTTTTAAGGTTGCACTTCCTCGATTTTTTACCAAAAATTCTATCAGCCAAAAGAAATGATGGACGAAAAAATCCCCCTAAAATTACATTTTGGGAGATAATTGAAAAAAGTCTAATCAATTTCACAATAGCAAATGGTTGAGCAATTAGAAAAAATCAAGGCATTACTCGCTTCTGCTACCAACCCCAAGCAGAAAGCCATGTATCAACAGTTGTTAGCTAAATTAGAAGCGGAAACCCAAACAAAAATAGAGCCAGAAATTCAACCGAAAACTAACGCAGTCCAATCAGAGTCCCAACCCGTTAAACCCAAAAAAGTCATCAACGTCAAGCTGAAACCTGAACAATCTGAACCACAACCAGAGCCAACGGAAGACAAGTCAGAATCTAAACAGGAACAAAAACCTAAAAATAATTCAATCTTCCAAGCCATCGGGATTATCAAAGGGGAAGTCAATCTAGGGGATGTGTCCACTATCAAGATAGGAGATAAGGAATATCGGTTATTTTATATCGCCGGAAGACGTAAACAAGCTTATGAAGCCCTGAAAAAGGAAATTGAAACGACGGGTAACACGACTCAAAGATTAATCGTTTACCCTAAAATTTTACACTTTCCCGACAAAGAAAAGTCCCATATTGTAGCATTTCAAATTATTGGGTTTATCTCCTCTGACCCGACAAGAAAACAACATCCCTTAAATTCAGAATTAAAAGATTTTGAGTTTAAATTATGCGGAACTTGGCAATTTATTCCCGTGTGTAGAACCCCTTGTATCAGCGTATTTAGGAATTTTACGCAAGATAGATTAGCTTGGATTAAAGAAGCAGAAGCTGCTAAAAAAGTGAAATTCATGAAGGCTTCCCACGCCCCCCTTCTATGGAAGGATTCAGTCGTCCGCCCCTTCCGATTTAATCCTAGACTAGAGAAGGAAGAACAACAAAAAACTTATTTTGTGGAGTTAAAAGCCCGTTTTCTACCGGATAGAGATGTATTTGGATTTGTGGAATTATTAAGCCAACCCACAGAGGAGCGTCCCAACTTTTTCAAGGCTTCTAAAAAAATGAAGGCAGAAGCTTTAAAAGAAGTAGAATTTAAACGGCGGGATGTTGCTGCGACAGGGGAAACCAAACCTCCCAAGCCTGTCACGGTTGTTAATGTTGAGGTTTCTGCTCCCGTGCAGAAAACCACAGACACTCCGAATACCGCAGAGAGTAAACAGACCACTGTGAATGAGGACAGTGAAAGCACTCGACCGTTGACATCAGATGGGTTGGAAGTTCTCAACCCCGACGATTTACCCCTTAACCAATTAAAATCAATTGTTCGAGAAAAAATGAACGATGATGAGGTTAAGAAATTCGGTTCATTAACAAAAAAATCTACATGGATTGATGCCTATCAAAAATTGAATTAATCCAATTTAATTCGTTTTTAACTCTATTTGTCACGTTTTATAGATATAGCGCTACGCATTACGGTTAGGACATTTTTAAATCCTGAAACCCTTTCACTTCTTACTGTTCCCTGTTCCCTGTTCCCTNTTTCTAACCGTGAAAATAGCGACTCAGAAATGGGTGGTGAACAGACGGATGAATTAACAGAATCTCATCCAGTAGAAACAGTCAAATCTGAAGATCCCTTAGTTCCTACTAACGAAATTTATTCGGAAAATATAGAACAGCCAGCACCGATTAATTCTGAGGATTTAGACGTTAATTCTGAACCTGAAAATACTGAAATAGAATCCCCTATTTCTGAATCAGACTCTATTTCTAATAGTGAAAATAGCGACTCAGAAATGGGTAGTGAACAGACGGATGAATTAACACAATCTAATTCAGTAGAAACCGTCAAATCTGAAGATCCCTTAGTTCCTACTAACGAAATTTCCTCGGAAAATTTAGAACAGCCAGCACCGATTAATTCTGAGGATTTAGACGTTAATTCTGAACCTGAAAATACTGAAATAGAACCC